>CAMOFU010000176.1 GCA_946613705.1 uncultured Clostridia bacterium | reverse complement strand
AAGCCGTTTGTTGAAAAGATAGTATCGGAAAAATTCATGGACTATCTTGAGGAAAACCCCGAAACGGCGCAGGCGATATTTGAGAAGTCGGTCGCGGCGAAGAGGGCAAGAGAGGCTGCGAAGAAGGCAAGGGACAACGAGAGAAAGCGCAAGAGCGCGCTTGACAATGTTTCGCTGCCCGGAAAGCTTGCGGACTGCTCCGAGAAGGATCCGAGCAACACGGAAATATACATCGTCGAGGGAGATTCGGCGGGCGGCTCTGCAAAGGAAGGCAGGGACAGGCGTTTTCAGGCGATACTGCCGCTGTGGGGCAAGATGCTGAATGTTGAGAAGGTAAGGATAGACAAGGTCTACGGCAACGACAAGCTGATGCCTGTTGTTACGGCGCTGGGTACCTCGATGGGCGAGGATTTTGATATTACGAAGCTGAGATACGATAAAGTTATAATCATGGCGGATGCCGATGTGGACGGTTCGCACATAAGGACGCTGCTGCTGACCTTCTTCTTCCGCTACATGAGGGAGCTGATCTCGGCGGGGCACGTTTACATTGCACAGCCGCCGCTGTTCAAGGTTTCGAGGGGCAAGCAGGTGAGATATGCGTTCTCGGACGAGGAGAGAGACAGGTTTATCTCGGAGATACAGAACGGGACGGATGTTAAGGTCGATGTACAGAGATACAAGGGTCTTGGTGAGATGGACCCGATACAGCTCTGGGAGACGACTATGGATCCCGAGTCGAGGATAATGATACAGGTGACTATGGAGGACGCTGTGAAGGCGGACGAGATCTTTACGATACTGATGGGCGACAAGGTCCAGCCGAGGCGGGAGTTCATTGAGAAGAACGCGCAGTATGCGAAGGATCTTGATGTATGATAAGGTCATAGGGTAAGAAATGATATGATATAAAACACTGTGGGAGTGGTCGGTATTGGAAGATAACGGTAACAGTTTGGTAAAGGCTGAAGAAAAGCCCTCCTTGTGTGAATTTGAGTTCAATGTTACGATACCCGAGGAGGACGATGCGTTCAGGGTCTTTCAGCGGAGGTATGTATTCAAAAGGAACGTTATCAAGAGCATAGGGTTCGGGCTGCTGGGGATAGGGTTCCTGGTGTCGAGCTTTATATATCCCGACAAGGCGATGAACTATGTGCTTTTCGGTGTATGTGCGGCGGCGGTGGCAATGATCTGGTATAATAACGTAAAGATCAGGCGGTCGCTGATGGAGGCATTGAAGCTGCTGGAGGACGACAGATACATTTTCAGGCTTTACGGGGACAGATTCATGATAGAGACGATGGTTCCCGAGGAGGAGAAGCAGGCGGAGGACTTTGAGGAGATACCCCCGCAGGAATTTGAGCTCAGCGACCCGATGCTTGACGCTGTTGAGAAGGACGACAAGTTCATCATAATAGTGAAGAGAGCAACGATATATGTGCTGCCGAAGAGATGCATGAGCAGCGGGGAGCAGGAGCTTGTGAGAGAGAAGCTTATCAAGGTCGGTGACGGACAGCATTGATGACGGCTGCCGATGATCGGTCTGTTTGAAAGAGGTTGGTATTTTGTTTGCTGAAAATTCAACGGTTATAAGATCTGATGTAAACAGTATAATGCAGGAGAGCTTTTTACAGTATTCGATGGCTGTAATAGTCAGCCGTGCGCTGCCCGATGTCAGGGACGGACTGAAGCCTGTACACAGAAGGATACTGTATACGATGTATGAGAACGGGCTGTATCCCGACAAGCCTTACAGAAAGTGCGCGGATACGGTCGGAAATGTGCTGGGTAAATATCACCCGCACGGTGATGCTTCGGTATATGACGCTATGGTAAGGCTGGCGCAGAGCTTTTCGCTGAGATATCCGATGGTGGACGGGCACGGAAACTTCGGCTCGGTGGACGGCGATCCCCCTGCGGCTTACCGATATACAGAGTCGAGAATGTCGAAAATGTCGCTTTATATGCTTTCGGATATCAATAAGGAGACTGTTGATTTCCAGTCGAACTATGACGACAGACTCAAAGAGCCCGTGGTGCTGCCGAGCAGGTTCCCGAATCTGCTTTGCAACGGGTCGGTAGGTATCGCTGTCGGCATGGCGACGAATATCCCTCCGCACAATCTCAACGAGATCATTGACGGCATGAAGCTTATCGTGAAGAACCCCGACTGCACGCTGGACGAGCTTATGGAATGCATAAAGGGACCCGACTTCCCGACGGGCGGCATAATCATGGGGCGTGCGGGGATAAGGGCTGCCTACGGCACGGGCAGGGGCAAGATAACCCTGAGATCGAAGACGACCATTGAGGAGATAAACGGCAGGAACTGCATCATCGTAAACGAGATACCGTACATGGTCATCAAGAGCAGGCTGCTGGAGGCTATAGCGAATCTTGTAAAGGACAAGCGGGTTGAGGGCATACACGATCTGCGCGATGAGAGCGACAGAGACGGAATGAGGATAGTTATTGAGCTGAAAAAGGACGCTATCCCCGACGTGGTGCTCAACAAGCTGTTCTCGTACACGCAGCTGCAGGACACTGTAGGTGTTATAATGCTGGCGCTGGTGAACGGTATACCCAAGATACTTACGCTGAAAGAGTGTCTTGAGCAGTATATTGATTTCCAGGTAGAGGTCATCGAGAGGCGCACGAGGTTTGATCTGAGGAAGGCGAAGGAGAGGGACCACATACTGAGGGGCCTGAAGATCGCGCTGGACAACATTGATGAGGTCATCGAGATAATGAAGACCTCGAAGAACATTCCCGAGGGCAAGGAAAGGCTTATCGCAAGGTTCGGGCTTTCGGAGATACAGGCGGATCACATCGCAAACATGATACTCGGACGGCTGACGGGTCTGGAGACACAGAAGATACTGGACGAGCTGGCAGAGATAGAGGCGAAGATCGCGGACTATGAGGATATACTGGCAAATCATCAGAGGGTGCTGGATATAATCATCAGCGAGGTAGAGGAGATACAGAAGAAGTTCGGTGATGAGAGACGGACGATGATAGAGAACGTGAGCGGCGAGGTCGATATTGAGGACCTTATCCCTGTGGAGGAGAGCGTTGTCACCTACACCAACAACGGCTATATCAAGCGGACACCCATCTCGAGCTACAAGGCGCAGAACCGCGGCGGACGCGGAGTTTCGGGCGTTAAGCAGAGAGAGGACGATTTCGTTACCGAAATGAACATCTGTTCGACACACGATCATATACTGTTCATATCCAATCTGGGCATCATGTACAGGCTGAAATGCTACGAGCTGCCCGAGGGAGCGAAGAACGCGAGGGGGAGCAACATCATAAATCTGCTGCCGCTGAAGGAAAACGAGAAGATCGCGCAGATGATAAAGACGGAGGATTTCTCGGGAGAGAAATTCATCATCATGGTGACGAAGAACGGCAAGATAAAGAGGACCCCCCTCTCGGCATACAAGAACGTAAGAAAGAACGGGCTTATCGCTATCGGGCTTGATGAGGGCGACGAGATAGCGGGCGTCAGAATGACGGGCGGCAGCGACCAGCTGATCATAGCTACGCACAAGGGAATGGCTATCAGGGTCGAGGAGCAGAAGATCAGGGCTATGTCGAGGTCGGCGCACGGAGTCAAGGCCATAAAGCTGAGAGACGGAGACTATGTTGTTTCGATGGCGAGGGTGCGCGAGGGTGCGAGCGTGCTGACGGTCTCGGAGAAGGGACTTGGCAGGCGGACGGCGCTTGATGCATACGCTGTGCAGAACCGCGGCGGCTACGGCAGGCTGAACTACAAGGCGAGCGACGAGAAGGGCTATGTCTGCGGTATAAAGGTAGTTGACGATGAGGACGATATCATCATGATCTCGTCGGACGGCATCATAATCAGGCTGAGGGCAGCTGACGTAAGGATAATGGGCAGGTATGCCACGGGCGTGAGAATGATGAAGCTTCAGAGTGCGGACAGCAAGGTGGTCGCGTTTACGAGGGCGGAGCACGAGGAGGACGCGGAGATCACCGAGATAGAGCAGCCCTCCGAGGAGGAGCTTGCGCGCGAGGAAGCACAGGCTGAGGCCGAGGAATCGGGAGAGGTCATAGAAGAGGACACCGAGCCCGACGACGAATAAAGCAATAAATAATAAATAATAATAAAAAGCAATGCCATAGTATCTAACTAAGATCAAAAGATACTATGGCATTTGTGTTTATATTATTTTGGGCTTATGTCCTTACAGTATACATTACACCTTCGGGAGCTTTGCGAGGCTCTTTTCTATTTCCTCGTCTGTCGGGATATAGTCGGTCATCTCGCCGTCGTTGAACTTCTGATATGCGACCATATCGAAATAGCCCGTGCCTGTAAGACCGAAAAGGATAGTCTTCTCTTCGCCTGTCTCTTTGCACTTCATGGCTTCGTCGATAGCGACCTTGATAGCATGGCTGCTTTCGGGTGCGGGGAGGATACCCTCGATGCGGGCAAACTTCTGGGCAGCGTCGAATACCGAGGTCTGCTCAACGCTTCTTGCCTCCATAAGACCGTCATCGTAGAGCTGAGAAACTATGCCGCTCATGCCGTGGTATCTTAACCCGCCCGCATGGTTTGCCGAGGGAATGAAGCCCGAGCCGAGTGTATACATCTTCTGCAGCGGACAAACCTTGCCGGTATCGCAGAAGTCATAGGCATAGCTGCCTCTTGTGAGGGACGGGCAGGACGCGGGCTCTACAGCGATAAACCTGTAATCGGCCTCACCGCGCAGCTTTCTGCCCATAAACGGTGAGATAAGGCCGCCGAGGTTTGAGCCGCCGCCTGCGCAGCCTATTATCATATCGGGCTTGATGCCGTATTTATCGCAGGCGATCATAGATTCAAGGCCGATAACGCTCTGGTGGAGCAGCACCTGAGAGAGCACCGAGCCGAGGACATATCTGTAGCCCTCTGTGCCGACAGCGACCTCAACAGCCTCGGATATCGCGCAGCCGAGGCTGCCCGTGGTACCGGGGAACTCCTCGAGTATTTTTCTGCCTATCGCGGTCGTATTTGACGGGGAGGGGGTAACGTCCGCGCCGTAGGTCCTCATGACCTCTCTGCGGAAGGGCTTCTGCTCATAGCTGACCTTTACCATAAAGACCTTGCAGTC
>CAMOFU010000175.1 GCA_946613705.1 uncultured Clostridia bacterium | reverse complement strand
TTATAGGGGCGGGTTGTTTGTGAGATGTTTTGGAAATGTTTGAGAAATGTTAAAGCAGAGCATTTTCCGATGCAAGCTGCCGAAAGACAAGTGTTTGATATAAAGAAGAAGAAATGAAGCATTATTTTTGATATATTTTTTATTTAACTGATATAAAAGAATATTCGCAAATACTATAATAATAATCAGAGAGGGGGAAGCCCCTCAGACGGCAGACCTGCCGAGGAAGGCAGGAAATATTTTTAGGAGGTATTTTTTTATGAAGATCGGAAAAGCATTTGCAGGAATGGCAGCAGCTGTACTGGCAGCATCAATGATGGCGATGAGCGCTTCGGCAACGAACCTGTTCGACCTCGTTGATCCCGAGAAGGAGGTACCCGAAGGCGAGAAGGGCTTCTATGACATCGGCGCTATGGGCTTCTTCATGAACGGCAACTGGGAGGACTGGAACCAGAGCGAGTGGTGCGGTATACAGGACGACGGCACGATCACTGTTGAGTACGAGATCAACAGCATTCTTGCGGACAAGACGATGAACGGCGAGGGCTCGCTCGGTATGATGGGTATTATGGTGCTCAATCTTCCCGAGGACGGCTATCCGTATGATGTTACGGTAACAGAGGCAAACTTTACCGCTAAGGACGGCACCGTTACAGAGCTTGATACTGCAAAGGCTATAACACAGGGCACACGTCACCCCGAGAGCGGCTGGAGAATAATCCTCCGTCCGACTGACGAAGTTGACGAGGCTTCGGGCGAGGTAAAGACAGCTGCGGCTCCCGAGCTGGCAGGCTGGGATGAGCCCGGAAAGTTCAACGGCGGTACCCTGAAGATAACAGTTGACTTCCAGAAGCCCGACAAGGGTGAGGAGTCAGAGGAGGAGAGCTCTGAGGAAAGCTCCGAGGAAGAGAGCAAGGCAGAGGAGTCCGCAGCCGAGGAGAGCAAGGAAGAGGAGAGCAAGGCAGAGGAGTCTACAGCTGAGGAGAGCAAGGCTGAGGAATCCAAGGCTGAGGAAAGCAAGGCAGAAGAGACAGGCACGACCACCACAGGCACAACTGCCGCTGCGAGCACGACCGCTGTTTCGGGCTCGACGACCGCTGCATCGGGCAGCACGGCAAACAACACTGCGGCTGCTGCACAGACTGCACCCGATCAGAGCAAGGGCGATGCTTCCAAGACAGGTGCCGCTGAGAACGCAGCGCTGGCTGTAGGCGCAGTTGCGGCAGCAGCAGTTATCATCTCGAAGAAGAGAATGTAATAAAATAAATAAAGCTATTTGACCCGTCAGACTACGGAGGTTTAGGATATGAGAAAGATCAAAAAGCTCGCGTCTTGCGCGGCAGCTGTACTTATGGCATTCACAGCCGCTTCCTGCGGCAGCACCGAGTCATCGTCGGGCGGTGACAACGCGGCCTCACAGTCCGATAACTCCATTGCGGTGACTACCACCGCGATGGGCAAGGATCTTGAGACGAGCCAGCAGGAGGTAATAGACGATCTTGCTGCCGACAGCAAGCCCGATGACAGAAAGCTCGAAAACACGAACATCAAGTGGTTCTCGTTCTGGGACATCAACCCGACATCGAGCGAGGACAAGGACATCGGTGTTGACCTTGCTCTGTTCAAGTCGAAGTACAACGGAACGATAGAGTATGTATCGACCACATGGGAGAAGAAGTTTGACGATCTGGCAGCGCTTATCCTTGCCAACGAGTCGCCCGACTTCTGCGGTGCGGACGACATGGATCTGTTCCCCAAGGGCGCTATCAAGGAGATGATCGAGCCGATCGACGATTACATCGACTTCGACTCCGACCTCTGGAAGGACGTTAAGACCGCCTCTGACGAATTTATGTATCACGGCAAGCACTATGTGGGCATTTCCCGTGTTGACCCTGCATATATCTGGGTATACAACAAGACTGTTCTCGAGGAGCTGGGTATAGAGGACCCTGCCGAGATGTTTGAAGAGGGCAATTGGAACTGGGAGACAATGTTCAATATGTGCAAGGATTTTGCCGATGCCGACAATGACAAGTATGCTCTTGACGCATGGTACTATGAGAATGCACTTACCGAGTCCACAGGCGTACCTCTGATCGGTATGAAGGACGGAAATATTGTGAACAACATTGAGGACCCCAAGATAGCAAAGGTGCAGGAGATGATGTACGACCTGCAGAAGAACAACGTCGTATATCCCAAGCACGAGCATGAGTGGAATGTCCGCGGCGGTAAGGACAAGTGGGGCACAGGCCTTGCTTCGGGACTGACGCTGTTCTATCCGATAGGCTTCTGGGCTATCGAGGACGCTCCCTCTGTTACAGCTCCCTTCGGTGATATCTCCAACGGCGACGTGATGTTCGTTCCCGTTCCCTGCGACAAGGATTCGGATGCACAGTATGTGCCTTCAAGAGTACACGGCTTCTGCATCGTAAAGAATGCACAGAACCCCGAGGGCGTTGCTGCATGGCTCGACTGCACACGTTATGCCGAGGCAGACCCGAAGGCAAAGGAGATCACGTTTGAGCAGCTGAGAAATGACTACGGCTGGACAGACGAGATGATCGAGATGCGCGACCGCATCTATCAGATGGCTGCCGAGCACCCTGTGTTCGAGTTCGCTCAGGGCGTTTCCAAGGATATCGCCAATCTGACCGACAGCATTATCAAGGCTACGATGCACCCCTCTGACCCTGCAAGCTGGTCACAGACGGTCGAGAAGAACAAGAAGGCTCTCGACTACCTCATCAACGAGGCTCAGGAGCAGGTGGCAGACAATAAAGACAGCAAGTCTTCATAATATCTCCTTATTATTCTGCTGAGCGGTCGGCATAAGGCAGCGGCACTATGGCTGATGCCCGTGCCCGACCGCATAAGCAGGAACTATGCAGATATTCATACAAATACAGCGCCGAGCAAAAAAATTGTTCGGTGCGTCTTGCGTTTTGAAGATAATTGTGTTATAATGTTAGATAGAAAAACAAATTATTTTTTCTTATGTTTTATTTTTGATGTTTGATGTTTGATTTTTGAATTTTGATACTTATATATCGGAAATGATAGGAGAGAAAGTGTTTTTCAAGCTCAGAATAAAGGACGGTGAAAACAATGAGCATAAACAGGGAACTGAACTACAGGGAGTTTTATCAGCGTGAAAACGGGCTTCTGCACTCGCCGTATGAAAAGGAGCTGGAATTTTACTCCGCTGTGAGCTCGGGAAATATCCAGCGCGTTAAGGAGCTTTACACCCCTCTTGCCGTAGAGGGCTACGGCAAGCTCAGCAAAGACCCCATACGCAATATCAAATACCACCTTATTATTACCATCGCCCTTATCGCACGTTTCTGCATTGAGGCAGGGATGCCCATGGAAACGGCATACACGATCAGTGACATCTACATCAACCGCTTAGACGAGAGCACCACGGCGGAGGAGCTTTCGGAGATACACAGAGAGACCTTTCTCGAATACACGAAGCGTATGCAGAAGGTGAACTCGGGGGAGGCATATTCAAAGCATATCCTTGTCTGTCTTGACCTTATATACGAGAACCTTTATAAAGGTATAAGGGTGCAGGAGCTTGCGGATATGCTGGGGCTGACTCCGCAGTATCTGTCAAAGCTTTTCAAGTCTGAGGTGGGAGTTACTATCTCGGAATACATTATGTCAAAGCGTATTCAGGCAGCGGAGAATATGCTGAAATTCTCCGACTACGCGCCGCTCGACATAGGCAACTATCTCAATTTCAGCTCGCACAGCCATTTCATTTTCTGCTTCCGCAAGCACACGGGCATGACACCGAAGCAGTACCGCGAGAACTATTTCAGAATGAAATGGGTATCGGAGGAGCACAAGAACAAGAGAAAAGAGTGACGGCGCATTTACAATTTACATAAGTCTGCAAAAGGGGCGGGGATCCTGTTTGATCCTCTGCTCCTTTTTTTCTGCGTTCATCTGTGCGGCGGGCGGCTCGGAAGATGCGTATTGCTTTTATGTTTTGAATTTATATTTTATATACAGCTTAAAAATGTGATATATAAATGAGAGGGTCTGAGTTATCATATAATCAGAGAAAAACAGGAGTTACGGAAAAGACTTGAAACATGATAAGGAGGAATAATTATGAAGAAAGCGGCGTTATATCTGCTATGTACGGTGATGGCACTTGCTGCCTGCGGGTGCGGGAGCAATGACAGCTCTGCGGCTGAGGCGGCATCGTCCGCGGCAGATACTGCTGCTGCCGAGCCTGCCGCAGAGAGCAATGCTGAGGCTTCCGAAAGCGGTGAAGAGGCTGCGTCGGAGGCTGAGGAGGACTCAAAGTACACGCTGAACGGGGACTTCTCTAAGGGAGCGGACACGGTAAAGTGGATGGCATCTGACGGCTGGTCGAACGGCTCGATGTTCAACTGCACCTGGAAGGGCGACAATGCGGTGTTTGAGGACGGGCTGCTCAAGCTGCGCATCGACAAGATGTGGGACGACGGCTACTCGGGCGGCGAATACCGAACCAATGACTTTTACGGCTACGGGCTTTACGAGGTGTCTATGAAGCCGATAAAGAACAAGGGCGTTGTATCGTCATTCTTTACCTATACGGGACCCTCGGACAGCAATCCGTGGGACGAGATAGACATTGAGTTCCTCGGCAAGGACACGACGAAGGTGCAGTTCAACTACTTCACGAACGGTAAGGGCAATCATGAAAAGCTGATCGACCTCGGCTTCGATGCTTCGGAGGATTTCCATACCTACGGGTTCCGCTGGAGCAAGGACAGCATTACCTGGTATGTTGACGGCAAGGAGGTACATACCGCCACCGAGAACATACCCTCTACCCCCGGAAAGCTGATGATGAACGTCTGGAACGGTATAGGCGTTGACGGCTGGCTCGGCAAGTACGACGGCACGACCCCGCTTACAGCCGAATATCAGTGGGCAAGATTCTCACAGGAAAGCTGATCCAAAAGACGCGGTATCTGCCACATCTTTTGCAATGTGATCGACCAAGTAAACGGCAGGCTCGAACTATGTTCAAGCCCGCCGTTTTTCTATGCATCGCTGTAAATGATAATTTATCTTTACTGCCTGCGGGACTTGTTGGGGGAGACCCTTTTGAAAAAG
>CAMOFU010000174.1 GCA_946613705.1 uncultured Clostridia bacterium | reverse complement strand
ATAAGCTTTGCAGAAATAAAAAGGGATATCCTGTAAATTATAAATGATATCATCAGGACTTGCTGTCCTCCGAAGCGCTGTCCTCAGAGGAGGTGCTGATCTTCACCGAGCCCTGCTTGAGCGGGATATTGAAGCCGTTCTGCTTCTGTTCGCCGTAGGTGGACAGATACACCCTTGTGAACTTGATCTCATGCTCGGGGCGCAGGTCGCGGTCTTCCTTGTCATCGGGGGCAGTCTCGTCGATAATGCGGGTGGAGAAGATCTTGTCGAGCGTCTCCCAGCCGTCATACACCTGCCCGAAGAGGGTATACATCTGCAAATAATTCGGTACACCGCCGTATTTCTCAAAGATATCGCACACTGTCTTGAAGCCGTTGACATCGCCCTCGGCGGCAGAGCGCATCTCCTCGATATCCACCACATCGCTGAGCACGGTGAAGACGCTGCCCGCCTTCGGCTTTGAAAAACGTCCGCCCTCGCGCACCAGTGAGCCGAGCGAGCCCTTTGTCGGCAGCATATTCGGCGAGATCTCAACGGTCACCATATCTGTATTGGTATCGTCGGCAGCCGTGCCGTCTGCGGTCTTTGAGCCTGCGATGAACCCGCCCGTCACGCCGCCCGTGCGGAGCATGGTGCAGGCATAGGTATCGTTGAAGTAGCCTTCGTCTACCAGCTTTTTGAAGTATTCGCAGTATTCGGGTGCCTCCGACTCATAGAGCACCGCCTTGAAGGTGCCCTCGGTCGTTTCAAACACCGCTACAGTGGCGCTGTCCTCGGGGGTATCGTACTGAACGAATTTTGACTGAGAGTAGTCTATATTCTTATTTCCCGTGTTCATCATTATTGCGGCTATTGCCACTACGACCACGCAGGCGACCGCTATCATCGAAAAGCGGAAGTATACCCGCATCTTCTTTGCGCGGTACGGGTCACGCATATTTACATTTCCTGCCATTTTATTCTCCGTTATCCTTTATTTTCTGCTGATCTCGGTGCCCTGTCTTGTTTCGCGGATAGTGTAGCCAAGTTCCGAGATCTTATCCCTCAGCTCATCGGCGAGGGCAAAGTTCTTATCCTTTCTTGCCTGCTTTCTCTGCTCTACGAGCTCGAGCACCTCGGCGGGAATATCCGCCTGTGCCTTTTTCTGCTCGTCGATAAGAGCCTGTGCCTTTTCGATCAGCGAGAGCGAGAGCACCCTGTCGATATCGGCGATGGCAGCCAGCTTTTCGGCGGCACCTGCATCTGCCTTGAAGATATCGTAGAGGGCGGTCACGGCATTCGAGGTGTTGATATCGTCGTCCATAGCTGCCTTAAAGCCTGCCGTGAGCCGATCGGGGACATCTGCGCTGCCGATGGTGCTGTTATTACTCTCGTTTATAAGGGAAGCTGTCCTTGCGATGAGCTTATCGAATGCCTGCTTGGCGTTGTCGAGGTTCTCCCAGGTGAACACCAGTGATTTGCGGTAATGTGATTGCAGGCAGAAGAACCTGTAGGCCAGCGGGTCATAGCCCTTTTCCCGAAGCAGCGAGACAGTCAGGAACTCGCCCTTGGATTTGCTCATCTTGCCGTCGGTGGTATTGAGGTGATGCACATGGAACCAGTAATTGCACCACTTATGCCCGAGGAATGCCTCGCTCTGAGCTATCTCGTTGGTGTGATGCGGGAACTGATTATCTATGCCGCCGCAGTGGATGTCGAGCCGCTCGCCGAGGTGTTTCATCGAGATGCAGCTGCACTCGATATGCCAGCCCGGGTAACCCATGCCCCACGGTGAATCCCATTTCAGCTCCTGATCGTCGAACTTGGACTTAGTGAACCAGAGCACGAAATCCGCCTTATTGCGCTTGTTGCCGTCCTCCTCGACGCCCTCGCGCACACCGACTGCCAGATCCTCCTCGGTGACCTCGCCGAACACATAATACTTATCGAGCTTGGATGTATCGAAATAGATATTCCCGCCCGCCTCATAAGCGTAGCCCTTTTCGATCAGCGAGCTGATGACCTTGATGAACTCATCTATGCAGTGGGTCGCGGGCTCTACCACATCGGGGGTCTTGATATTGAGCCTGCCGCAGTCCTCAAAGAAAGCCTTGGTATAAAAATCCGCGATCTCCATGACGGTCTTATGCTCGCGCTTTGCACCCTTGAGCATCTTGTCGTCGCCCGTATCGCCGTCAGAGGTGAGGTGCCCCACATCTGTGATGTTCATGACTCTCTTGACATCCAGCCCTGTATAGCGCATATACTTTTCGAGAACATCCTCCATGATATAGCTTCTGAGGTTGCCGATATGCGCAAAATGGTAGACGGTGGGTCCGCAGGTGTACATAGACACCTTGCCTGCCTCGTTGGGCACGAACTCCTCGACCTTATGCGTAAGCGAATTATACAGCTTCATACTTAACTCAATTCCTTTCCTGACTTATCCTGACCCAGTGCATCGAGCAGCAGCTTGTTCCAGTCGGGGCTTATCCTTGCGACAAGCTCCCTGTCTGCTATCGGTATTCTGCTGCCCTTGTAGAACACGGTATCACCGTTTGCTTCAAGCACTGCCTTTATAAGCGGGGCATCGGTGATATCCTGTTTGTTATCAAATGTATTGTTCTGCCGCAGCAGCTCGAACAGCTCCTTGAGCTTGACATATTTTCTGGCATCGCAGCAGACTGCAAGCGTCACGGCATCGGACTCTGCGACCTTATCGCGGTGGAGGTCAAGCGCCATGAAATACTCCGTGTCCTTGAAACGGAAGACGAACACGCTTCCTCCGCCGAATTCCGCCGAGAAATACAGATCCCTGAGCTCGTAATGGTCGAGCTCTATCTCCATCAGCTTGCATATCTTACGGAAGACGGGGTTCTCGATCACCCGTCCCACATAAAGAGGGGACTTCTTCTCAAACCTTCTCTGCACCAGCAGCTCGGTATCCTCGGTGTCATATTTGTCCGAAAACAGCAGCTCGGAAATGCTCTCTCTTATTTGCAGGCAAACGCTCATTATCCTCCGCCTCCCTTTCGATACTTGTTGCGGTATATTACTTGCTTGAATCTATATACTTCCAGTATGCCTTCAGATATATCCCGCCCGAGATCAGTGTGAGAAGCACAGCCATCCAGATCAGCGCCTCATTTACAAGGAACACGGTAGAGCTCCAGTTGAGGTCGGGGCTGCCCTTTGCGTCGGGGTAGATCACCTGTAACACCATAATGGCTATCTGAGCGATCATCGTGAAGAAGGTCTTGAGCTTGCCCCAGATGCCTGCCGCCACGACAACGCCCTCGCCTGCGACGACAAGACGCAGACCTGTTACCATGAACTCGCGGGAGAGAATGATGACTACCGCCACGGGGTCTATCCACCTCTCGAACGCGAAGCAGATCAATGCCGACATGACGAGCAGCTTATCCGCGAGCGGATCCAGAAACTTTCCGAAGGTCGTCACCTGATTGTATGACCTTGCGAGCCTGCCGTCGAGAAAGTCGGTCACGGAGGCCAGCACATACACCGAAAGCGCCCATATCATATGATGCGGTATGCTGAATACCAGCACGAACACAAGGAAGAACGGTATCAGTATAACTCTGAGCACCGTAAGCTTATTTGGTAAATTCATTTTGCAGGGTTCCTTTCACAGTATCTGTTTGTATTATTTATACACTATCACACTCTTGTTCCGAGCAGATCGTAATCCATAACGTCGTCTACAGTGACCTTGACATACTCGCCGACGGCGAGCTTTCTGTCGCTGGTAAAGAAGACCTTGCCGTCTATCTCGGGAGCGTCCATAGCGGAGCGGCCGAACCAGCACTCTGCATATCGGTCGAAGCCCTCTGTTACCACCTCTATCGTTTTGCCGAGCTGCTCCTCGTTGAAGCGGTCGGAAATGAACATCTGCTCCTCCATGATGATCTCGCTGCGCTTTTCCTTGACCTTCAGCGGCACCTGATCCTCAAACTCCGCGGCGGGAGTACCCTCCTCGGCAGAGTAGGCAAAGCAGCCGAGGCGCTCGAACTTTATCTCCTTAACAAATTCACAAAGCTCGGCGAACTGCTCCTCTGTCTCCCCGGGGAAGCCTGTGAGCATAGTTGTTCTCAGCACGATATCGGGTATCCTGTCTCTTATCTTCTTTATCAGTGCGGCAAGGCTTTCTTTGTCTCCGCCGCGGTTCATTCTTTTAAGTATCTGTGCGTTGCAGTGCTGCAGGGGTATATCGAGGTATTTTACGAGCTTATCCTCCTCGGCTATAGTATCGAGCAGCTCATCGGTTATCCTTTCGGGGTAGGCATAGAGGGTGCGTATCCATTTCAGCCCGTCTATCCTGCAAAGCTCTCTGAGCAGCTGTGCAAGCCTCGGCTCGCCGTATATATCCTCGCCGTAGCGGGTGGTATCCTGCGCGATGACCACGATCTCGGTCACGCCGTTCTCTGCAAGCCAGCGAGCCTCCTCGAGTATATTTTCTATCGGTCGGCTGCGGAAGCGCCCGCGTATATGCGGTATGGCGCAGAAGGTACAGAAGTTATCGCAGCCCTCGGCGATCTTCAGGTAAGCATAGAACGGCTCGGTGGAAAGCACTCGTCCGCCCTCGATGCTGAGAGCTTCCTTCTCGCCGAATTCGGTGATCGGCTCATCGCCCGCATAGATATCTCTGATGACCTTGACTATATCTCCGTTGCAGCCTATGCCTATCACGGCATCGAGCTCGGGTATCTCCCTGAGCACCTCGTCCCTGTATCTTTCGGCAAGGCAGCCCGTACAGATAACGGCTTTTATCCTGCCCTCCTGTTTGAGTGTGCAGAATTCGAGGATAGTATCTATAGCCTCTTGCTTTGCAGACTCGATAAAACCGCAGGTGTTGACTATCACCACATCGGCAAGCGCCGCATCTGCTACTATTTCAAAGCCTTCGTCCTTGAGCATATAGAGCATTCTCTCGGCATCGACCTGATTCTTCGCACAGCCCAGCGACACCATTCCAACTCTTGTACTCATAAAAACACCTCCGAATGAAAAGCATTCTATACGCTATTATACTATTATCTCACTTTTCCCTCAAATTGTCAAGCCCCGCGGTCCTAGCGCGGACGGCGCAACGCCGCCTGTTGAAAAATAGTGTAGCAGGATAAGTTAGTGTGACGGCGGGGTCGGACATAGTGAGTAAACGACGGGTTCTCACTCTGTCC
>CAMOFU010000173.1 GCA_946613705.1 uncultured Clostridia bacterium | reverse complement strand
CCTTGTAGCTCCATGCCGCACGGCCTATGCCCAGCTCGTTGAATGCCGAGCTGATGTCTCTGTACCAGCGCAGCACGTCCTCGGCGGGGGCGTGCTCGATAACGCCGTACTCGCCGCAGTAGAGGGCGCAGCCGCGCTCCTCGCAGAGCTTCACCGCAAGCTCGAAGTGCTTTCTGAAGTAATCGGCATCGAAGCCCGTGTCGGGAACATTGAGGTAATCCTGCATATAGCTCAGGCCGAGCTCCTTCATTTTCCCGCGGTACTCCCTGATATCCCCGGGATATCCGATGCGGAAGTCGGCGGGCATCTCATCTACCCAGTGAGCAGCCTGATGTGTGAACAGGAACGGATCGTAGCAGTGGAAGTTGTACACGATCCTGTCATCGGCAGGGGCTTCAAGATCGGGCAGAGCATCCACGGAATTGTTCCAGTAGCCTCCGACAAGGATAAACGTGTCGGGGGCGTTCTTGCGTATGCGGGGGATAACGGTGCGGATCACCCTGTTCCATGTATCGGACAGCGACTTGTCGTTCACCTCGTTGAGCAGCTCGAAAGCGATGCGGTCGCTGCGCCCGCCGAAGCGCTCGGATATCCTGTCCCAGAGCTTATAAAAGCGCTCCTGCAATTCCTCCGAATCAAAGAAGCCCGACTCGTTATATGCCTTCTCAAAAGAATAGCCGTAGGTCTTATGCAGGTCGATTATCATATTCAGCCCGTGCTTCACGCACCAGCCGTAAGCCTCCTCAAGATGCTGCATACCTGTCTCTGTCGGCTCGCCCTCGGCAGTCTCGAAAATATTGTAGTCAACAGGGATACGAACGTGGTCGAGCCCCCAAGCTGCGATAGCTTCGATGTCCTTCTCGGTGATGAAGCTGTTCAGATGCTCCTCGTCATACGTCCCCTGCGAGAGCCAGCCGCCGAGGTTCACACCTCTCATGAATCCTTCAAATCTTTTCATATCCCATTCCTCCTTCAATGATGTCCGTCGATCGTGTTACAATTATATCATGGCTCTTACAGATATTATACCATATTGATAATATCCGTGTCAATTATATCGCCAAGAAAAGGAATAAACTTCTTCCCTGCCGCATACGATATACCATACTTGCATCACCACGGGAGGGACACGCTATGAACATGGACAGAAGAAAGACCGCGCTGCGTTCGGCAGGTGTCATCATGGGGCTGATCGTGCTGCCGCTGGGGATATGGGGATTTTCCTTTGCAGCACCTGCCCTTTCGCGGGTCACGGCATCGAGTGCTGCACTCACGCTCGGAGCACAGCACTTTACGGCAGACAGTGCCGCGGACAAGCAGGCGGATATGATGCTTATAGGAGCCCCCGTCAGCCTCGGCTGCTTTGACCTTGAAGCCGCTCCGCAGGAATACCAGCAGCTCCCCGCTGCGTCTGTGGAGATACCGTCTGCGAAGCCCTCGCCCGAGGTGATCGCCGCGATACCCTATCCCGACAGGCTCGACAGCAGCGACGGACCGATACTCAAGCTCAATTTCGGCCATTACGATGATGATATCTATTTCGATCTCGACGGCGGCGGTCAGGTGCGCAACGGCTCGGACGAACACACCAATGCCGAGCTGACAGCCGAGAGCCGCAAGCCGCTCCCCTTCGACACCGATATCACGGACGGCGAGCCGCTCGTGCTGATCTATCACACTCACACGACCGAGAGCTACGAGCCCTCCGACCGCAGCTTCTACGATGCCTCGTTCCAGAGCCGCACCACCGACCCCGAGAAGAGCGTCGTCGCAGTCGGCGACCGTATCTGCGAGCAGCTTGAGGCTGCGGGCATACCCTATATCCACGATACGCTCCTGCACGATTATGTGAGCTACAACGGTGCCTATGATTCCTCCCGAGCCACCGTCAAGGAGCTGCTTGCGCAGTACCCCTCGATAAAGATAGCCCTTGATATCCACCGCGACGGCCTCCAGCGCGAGGACGGCACCCGCTTATCCCCCGTAGCCGAGATAGACGGCAGAGAGGCGGCACAGATCATGATAATCTCGGGCTGTGACGACGGCACGCTCGGGCTCCCGCATTACATCGAGAACTTCCGCTTTGCCTGTGCCCTGCAGCAGCAGCTCGAAGGCTCCTTCCCGACGCTGACCCGGCCCATACTCTTTGACTACCGCCACTACAATCAGGACCTTACCACGGGCTCGCTGCTTATAGAAATGGGCAGCCACGGCAACTGTCTCGAGCAGGCGCTCTATTCGGGCGAGCTGGTCGGCAAGGGTCTGGCGCAGCTGATACTTAACAACAACAAAAGCAAGAGCAATGAAAACAAAAAATGAGCGCAGCGGTCATTCAGCTGCGCTCCTGTATTCCTCTATCGTTTTGTTTATCTGCTCGGCGGCTATCAGGTAGCCGTATTTGAAGTGGCCGAACTTATCGAACTCTCCGCCGATATTTATCCCGCACAGCTGAAGCTGCTCGTTCACCGCAGGCCCGCCGTTGCTGCCGTTTGCGATATAAGCGTCGTGCAGCGTCACACGATCGGTATGCTCCCTGCCCGATGTCTCGGTGCCCGTTACGGTGCCGTAGCTCACATCGAGCAGCCTGTCCCGCATTCCCATGCACATCAGCCGCTCGCCCTCCGCGGGGCCGCGGTCAGCCACATTCAGCAGTTCAAGCTCCTCTGCCGATCCAAACGATATCACTGCCAGATCGCTGTCGGGACTGACATACTCCACCGTTATCTCTGCGAGCGTTTCAAACAGCCCGCTGCCGTCCGTCCTGTCATACGGGGTCTGCGCAGTCACGGCTCTGTACTCATCGACCTTGCTGCTGACTGCGTGTGCGACGGTGACCGCATAATATCTGTCCCCGCTGCGATGAAACACCGCACCGCTGCCTCCGCCGAATCCGATCTCGCCGCTCTGACCGTTCTTCACTGCCAGCCCTATAACGGCACCTCTCACCTTGCCGAGCTGCTCTGCCATATCCTCAAACACTCTTTCGCGGCATTCGTTTTCGTGCAGTATCGGCAGCCCGAAAAACGTCATCAGCAGCACGCCCGCCGTTATCAGTGCGCAGGCCATCGAGATGATGATCTTCTTCATGCTCTGCTCCTTTCAGCCTGCTGCGGGAGCGCGGCCGCCCTTCACGAAGTATATGTCATACCAGACAAGGAATGTGAATACCGTCCAGATCATGCGGGAGCGGTCGTATTTGCCCGAACGGTGAACGTCCAGAAGCTTTACGAGCTCGTCGGTGCGGAAGAACTTCTCCGCTGTCTCCGAGGTGAAGTATCCCTTCACCAGCTCATAGTATTTGTCCTCCCTGAGCCACACCCTGATCGGCACGGGGAAGCCGAGCTTGTCCTTCTTTGCGGTCTGCGGTGGGCAGGCGGCAAGTGCGGCTATCCTCATCGCGTATTTTGTCTCGGTCTTTGTAACGCGGTGGCGGGTCGGTATCCGCTCCGCCAGCTCCATTACTTTGCGGTCAAGGAACGGCACTCTCAGCTCGAGCGAGTGCGCCATGCTCATCTTATCGGCTTTGAGCAGGATATCCCCCGTCATCCACAAATGCAGATCGAGATACTGCATCTGAGTGACCTGATCGCAGCCGCGGCACTTCTCGTAGAACGGCGCGGTGACCGCCGATGGCGCGGGAGCAGAGGTCCTGATCTTCAATATCTTCTTACGCTCCTTCTCGGTGAAGATATATGCGTTGCCGATAAATCTCTCCTGCAAGCTCTGCGAGCCGCGGATAAGGAAGTTCACACCGTGCTTCTTAGGCAGCTTCTGCGCCACGGCTCCGAGTGCGCGGCGTATCGGGCGGGGGATCCTCTCATATTTTGCCATATCTGCGGGATTGTGGTAAATGTTGTAGCCGCCGAAGATCTCGTCCGCTCCCTCACCGCTCAGCACGACCTTTACCTGCTGTGATGCCAGCCTGCACACGAAGAACAGCGCCGCAGCAGCGGGGTCGGCAAGCGGCTCGTCCATATGGTACTGTATCAGCTCAAAGTTCCCCCAGTATTCCTCGGGGCTTATAACGTGCGAAAAATTGTCCTTGCCGATATATTTCGAGAACTCCTTGGCATAGCCGATCTCGTTGTATTTCTCGTCCTCGCCGAACCCGACGGTAAAGGTCTTGTCAACGTCCGCCACAGCCGCAACAAAGCTTGAATCCACACCGCTCGAAAGGAACGAGCCGACCTCGACATCTGCGATCTTGTGAGCCGACACAGAATCACGGAACGTCTCCGAGATGCGGTTGACCCACTCTTCAAGATCGGGTCCCTCGTCGGGATCGAACTTTATCTCCCAGTATCTCTCAACGGTAAGCCTGCCGCCGCTGTATGTGAAGCAGTGCGCGGCGGGCAGCTTGAAAACGCCCTTGAAAAATGTCTCGTCCGTTACCGAATACTGGAACGAGAGATAGCTCTCCAGCGCAGCGGTGTTGAGCTTCTTTACAAAGTGCGGGTGCTCGAGCAGGCTCTTGATCTCGCTGCCCCACATCAGCGTACCGCCCATCTGCGCGTAATAGAGAGGCTTTATCCCGAAGTAGTCCCTCGCGCCGAAAACGGTGTCTGTGTTCCTGTCATAGATCACGAAGGCGAACATACCTCTCAGGCGGTCAAGCAGCTTCCTGCCCCATTCCTCCCAGCCGTGGACAAGCACCTCTGTATCCGTTTCGGTCGAGAAGCTGTGTCCCGCAGCCCTGAGCTCTTCTCTCAGCTCACGGTAGTTGTATATCTCGCCGTTGAAGGTGACCGCCACCGACCTGTCCTCATTGAAGATAGGCTGACTGCCCTTGTCCGACAGGTCGATGATCGAGAGCCTGCGAAAGCCCATGGCGATCCTGTCATCAACATAGCAGCCCTGTGAGTCGGGGCCGCGGTGGACTATCCTGTCCATCATTTTTTTAACTACCTCTTCGGCGTTGTCGATGCTGTTCGTAAAGCCGGCTATACCGCACATAAAAATACCTCCCATGCAGGGAACACCTGCAAAATATTCAAAAACCGACGCCATTGCCGACCCTATGCTTGCAGCAAGACCGCATATCATCGCACAGTCCCGCTTCTATTATTATATACCGTAAACAGGATTTTTGCAATATCATTTCTTTAGATTTTCACCCGAACTCCGCCCCCGATGTTGACAAAACGCACAAACAATTATCCTCATTCTGCTGTGTACTGCCGCAAATAATAATTTGCCCTTACTGTCTGCGGGACCTACTGGGGAAAACCTTTCTGAAGAAAG
>CAMOFU010000172.1 GCA_946613705.1 uncultured Clostridia bacterium | reverse complement strand
CCGCTGCGACCCGCTGCGGGCAATACGGGAAAAAACGGTTTTGAATATGATCGTAAGGGTTGATTCTTGTTTGATAATGTGGTATTATATATTATATTATGACCGTTATATCACAAAACTCACAAACCATATCAAAACGAGGGGAGAATCCTTATGAAAACCAAAAGCCTATCAAGATCAAAAAGAAAGCTGCTTTCGGCGCTGTGTGCGCTGGCGGTCGCATTCGGCGCGGCGGCACCCGCAGTGAGCGACAGGCTCGGGGCGGGCATCACCGCAAGCGCAAGCGGCGGCAACTTCATTACAGTCAACCAAAAGGACGGGCTGTTCTATTACTCTATCCTTGACGACGGCACAGCCGAGATATTCAGGTACTACGGCAATGACCAAAAGCTCACGATCCCGTCCGAGGTGGGCGGCATCAAGGTCACGAGCATTGCGGTCACCGCGTTCATGGACCGCACCTCTCTGAAGGAAGCAGTGATCCCCGAGGGTGTCACAAATATCGGCAGCAGTGCCTTTTCACGCTGCACCTCACTTGAAAAAGTTACACTGCCTCAAAGCCTTGTCAGCATCGGCTCGGGTGCTTTCAGCGGGACACAGCTGAAGAGCGTTGATCTTCCCGAAAGCCTTACCTATATCGGCTCCGATGTTTTCAAGGGGACACCGTGGTACAATGCACTTTCGGAGCAGGGCTCGCCCGTGATATACGACGGCATTCTTTTTGAAGCAAGAGATATAAGCGGCGAATATACCGTTCCCGACGGAGTCACCATCATCGCGGGCGGCGCTTTCAGCGGCAGCTACGAAAACACCGTGCTTACGGGTGTTACCCTGCCCGACAGTGTGAAGGTGATAGGTGACAGCGCATTCTTCAGATGCACCGCACTTAAAAGCGTAACAATGCCTAAGACTGCGGTATATATAGGAATTTCCGCATTCGGCCATTGCACGGCACTCACTGAGATCACAATACCCGAGGGCACCGAGCACATAGGAATTTCGGCATTCTCGTGGTGTACATCATTGGAGAAGGTAAACCTCCCCGAAGGTGTTTCTGACATAGGGTTCAATGCTTTTGACAGCACACCGTGGTATAAGGCTCAGCAGCAGGACACGGACACAGACAAGCCTGTTATCGAAAACGGAGTCCTGCTCAACGGCAGCGGATTCAGCGGCGAGGTCGTTATACCCGAGGGCGTGACCGAGATAGCAAACGACGCATTCAGCGGTAACGATAAGATCACCAAGGTCACTCTGCCGAGCACTCTGGAAAAGATCGGCATGGGTGCATTTATGAGATGCAGCAGTCTTACCGAGATCAATATCCCCGAGAGTGTAAAGAGCATCGGCGAATCGGCATTCGCGAGCTGCGGCTCCCTTGCCGATATAACCATTCCCGAAAACGAAGGCTCGGCGAGCATCGGTGTCGGTGTCTTTAACGGCACCCCGTGGCTCGAAGCAAGGCGGCAGGAGGATCCGCTCGTTATCGTCTTCAATACGGTCATAGACGGCAGCGGGTGCAAGGGCAGCGTTGCAGTGCCCGAGGGTACGGAGCATATCGCCCTCGGCGCATTCAGCGGCTCCGAGCTGACAGATATCACCCTCCCCGAAAGCCTTGTCGGCATCGGCCCACAGGCATTTTACAAATGCAGATCGCTCAAGGAGGTCACTATCCCGAGCGGTATCACAGGGATAGAATATGCCGCCTTTGAAAAATGCACCTCTCTTGAAAAGGTGACGATACCCGATTCTGTAAGATACATCGACATGAGGGCATTCTACGGCTGCAAGGCGCTAAAGGAGGCGGCACTGCCCGACAGCGTTTCATTCGTAGGTGTGTCAGCGTTCATCAACTGCGAGAGCATCAGAGAGGTGACTATCCCCGAGAGCGTGGGCGAGATAGCTATGAATGCCTTTGGCTGTATGGACGGTATCCCCGACGTTATCGAGCAGGAGAGCAGCGGCAGAGCAGGGTCTGCTACCGCCTCAATGCCAAAATACAGCAAGCTGGACGGCTTCAAGATATACTGCTACCGCTTCACGGGCGGGCACCGGTACGCGATAGACAACAACTTCGACTATGAGCTGCTTGACGGCATCATGGGCGATGCCAACTGCGACGGCAAGGTGACGATGAAGGATTATTCCGACCTGCAAAAGTACCTCTCGGGCTGGGACGTGAGCATAGACAAAGGCGCAGCCGACCTCAACGGAGACGGCAAGGTAACGATGAAGGACTACGCAAAGCTTCAGCGCAGGCTCAACGGCTGGGCAGAATAAGCCGCTTGCAGCTTTGATATGTTATTGACACGGCCGCGGGATCTTGGTATAATATGTAAAAGGCGCGGCGTGTTATGACAGGGCGCTCCAATAAGCATCACAGGAGGAGAGAAAAGTGATCGGCTTCAACGGTAAAAGGATAGACGGGATACTCGAAAGATTTATAAATGACGGCAGCGAGACGGGTGCTGCGGCTGTTGTGATGAAGGACGGCAGACAGTTATACAGCGGCTGCTGCGGACTTGCCGATGCAGAGGCGGGAACACCGTTTACTGCCGATACGGTATGCAGGGCATTCTCCTGCTCTAAGGTAGTGACCTCGACGGCAGTGATGCAGCTGCTCGAACGCGGGGATATCCTGCTCGACAACAGGCTCGAATGGTATTTCCCCGAGTATGCGGGAGCCTGCACCGTGAAAAACGGCAGGCGCATTCCCGCCGAAAGACCCGTGACGGTGCGCGACCTGCTCAATATGACCTCGGGCATCGCCTACCCCGGGGACGGGCGCGAGGGCGGACAGGAGATCTCGGCGCTGTGGGGAGAGCTGGACAAAAGCTGCCGCGAGGGCGGAGACATGACTGCTGCCGAGTTTGCCCGCAGGGCGGGAAGATGCGCACTGGTCTTTGAGCCATCGTCCGAGTGGAGCTACGGCTCGTCGGCGGATATCCTGGGCGGGCTGGTAGAGGTCATCACGGGAAAAAGCTATTCCGACTATCTGCGTGAGAACATTTTCGACCCGCTCGGAATGGACGATACGGGCTTCTGCTGCCCGCCCGAAAAGCGCAGCCGCTTTGCGGTGCTTTATGACGGCGCCGGCAGGAGCAGAAAGCCGCTCGAGTGGGTGAACCTCTGCATCTACGATCATGACAGCGAGCCTGCATTCATGTCGGGCGGTGCGGGGATCTTCACCACGGCGAACGACCTTGCAAAGCTGGGCGCGGCACTCTCGAACGGCGAGTATAACGGCACAAGGGTGCTCGGCAGAAAAACGATAGAGTTCATGAGACAAAACGCGCTCACTCCCGAACAGAGGCGCACCTTCGACTGGGACTCCTGCCGCGGCTTCGGCTATGCAAATCTTGTGAGGATACTTGAGGAGCCGAACAAGGCGGGGCTGCTCGCGTCAAAGGGCAGCTTCGGCTGGGACGGCTGGACGGGAACCTTTATCCTGAACGACCCCGATGAGAAGCTTTCAACGGTGCTGTTTTTGCAGCGTGCGGGCGCGGGGACGACCGATCTTGCAAGAACGGTCGTGAATGCGGTCTATTCTCAGCTGCCGTAAAGCAGCCTGCCAAATGACGGATAATAAAATAAAAAAATAAAGGCAACAATTTCACCCCGAAGTGTAGTTTGGTTTACACTTCGGGGTGAAGCTGTTGTTTAAGCTACATATCGGGGCATAACTGAATATTGAAATCTGCCGCAGAACATGGTATCATAAGATCACAGCAAGAGAGAAAGAAACACAGGAGTTGAAAAGTATGAAAAAGACAGCAGGAAAGAACAGCTTTGTAAAGATCATCGCGGCAGCGCTCGCAGCAGTAACGGTAATGACCGCAGCGGTAGTAGGTGTGTCTGCATCCGGCTCGGAGGTAAAAGCCGCAGATAAGGCTGTATCGGCAGCCGCAGCATCGGCGGATACAGAGCAGAAAGAGAGCAGGACGGGAAAGACCTACAGGATCGGCGATGAGATAGTGCTCAGCAAGGAATACGCCGTAACAGACGATCTTGCGGGCAGCAGCACGGTAAAGTGTATTGACGGCTGCTTTAAGCTCGATGCCGCGAATATAGGCTATACGATGAAGGGACAGTTCGAGTTTATCGGCCTGTTCGGTGACAGCGGCCTCTGCATCACCACCCTTGACGCTCCCTCGACAAGGCCCTGCGATATAGAGGGCATCAGGATCGTGAGCGGCACAGGCACAGAGAAGGACCCCTACAGATTTGAAACGGTGTTCAGCGCCGAGAGCATAAATGCCCTGCACGGTATCTTCGCAGGCAAGTAAAAACAAAAGCGCATATCCCGAGTTTTGATAATAAGTATTTTTCCATTTTCATATCCTTTCCTTAAACCGACAAGGTCCGCACCTATAGCTGAAGGTGCGGACCTTGTCCGTTTGTGTGCATATGCAACAGGCAGCGTCAGACTTTTCCGTCTCTGAACATCTGCATCATCTCGTTCGTAAGGCTGAGGCTGTTCGGCTGGAGCACGATATCCTCGCGGCGCACCCACTCGGCATATTTCAGCTCGCTGCTGTCCATATGTATCTCGCCGCTGCCCGCAGCATCGCAGAAAAAGCCCGCCAGCAGATCCTGAGCCATGCCCCATGGCTGGGACTTGTAGTACCTGATGTTCGCAGCCGTTATCCCTGTTTCCTCCATGACCTCTCTTGCAACGGTCTGTTCAAGCGTCTCTCCGATCTCGGTGAAGCCCGCAACGAGGGCATTGTGTGCATAGCCGCGTCGGTAGCGAGTGATGAGCAGGCTGTCGCCCCTCGTCACCCCGACGATCACGGCGGGGTTTATCCTCGGATAGATCACATTGCCGCATTCGGGGCACCTCAGCGCACGTTCATGGGTATCGGGAGCAAGCTCTGCCGCACAGCGGCCGCAGAAAACATTGTCCGTGTACCACTGTCGGAGGTGGTATGCGGTGAAGGCGGCAAAGATCTCCCTGCCGCCGAACCCGTCACGCAGCTCACGGATCGAATGATGACCGAATTCGGGGAGGGGGCAGGAGTACGGGGACAGTGCGATGAAGAAGCGCTGCCCGCTGACCGAGAACGCATAGACGGTCCTTTCGGCGTGAGCCTGCCGTGCAGTCGGGAAGCGGAGAAGCGCGCCCGATGTATCCGTCAGCAGTCTGCCGTCACTGTCAAAGCAGAGCATAAGATCGTCGCCGCAGGGTGTGTGCGGCTTGAAGCTGTTATCAAGGCGGTCGGGATAAATATCCTGTATCATGAGCCAAAGTCCTTTCGC
>CAMOFU010000171.1 GCA_946613705.1 uncultured Clostridia bacterium | reverse complement strand
GGAAGCAAAGGCTTGAACTTTTGCGCCCGAAGTGGTATAATACCGATAACGGAGATGCAGACACAAACAAAGCCCCGCATTCGGGGCTGAAAGGCAGCGTGAGAGCTATGAGCTATCTGTTTGAAAAGCAGGACAGTCTGAACACACCTATCGAATGCTTCAGATTCGATGCGGCAGACGAGCAATTCCCGATAAGACCGCACTGGCATTATTTTGCCGAATTCATCTATATGCTGCGCGGCAGTGCCGAGATAACGAGCGATGAACGGTCATATACCGTCTCCGAGGGAGAGCTGATGCTGCTGCACCCGTCGGCTGTGCATTCCATTTTCCCCGCGGGAATTGATCTGCCTGTATATCAGGTCATCAAGGCCGACCTGAGCAAGCTCCCGGGCAGGACCTCATACGCTCCCGCACCTGCGGATATATTCAGGTATGCCCGCTCCGAGGATATGCCCGTCTATTTCAGCACATCAGCTGCCGACATGATGCACTGCCGCGAGATATTCTCGAACTGCATCAAAGAAGCAGAGGATTATCTTTTCGGTGTTGACGTTATGCTGCGCTCGGGGCTGTATCAGCTGATCTACGGGATAATACGCAGCTGGATAGGCCGCGGCCTGAACATAGGCAGCTGCCCCGTAACGGGCGATTCCTACGGGATAGAGAACATAACCGAATACATCGACAGCCGCCTTGACGAGAGCCTGAAGGTAAGCACCGTTGCCGAGAAATGCCACATGAGCTACTCGGCATTTGCCGCACGCTTCCGCGAGCTCTACGGCATAAGCTGCAAGGAATACATAGAGAGAATGCGCATCTTCAAGGCAGAGGAATACCTGCTGTTCACCGATCAGGATCTTAATTTCATCAGCCAGCAGACGGGCTTTTCGGATTGCAGCCATTTTATCCGCAGCTTCAAGAAATACCGCGGCATCACTCCCAAGCAGTTCCGCCTGCAGGGTCGGCACCACTGAGAGCCGCCCCTAACAACGAGCTTGTATGGGTCTAACAGCAGCAACGAATGTTACAAGCTGTAACGAATGTTACAGCTGTAACGAGCGCATTCTGTAGAACTCGCCCCTGCGTTCCATCAGCTCGTCATAGGTGCCGTATTCCAATACATCTCCCTCGCCGATAACTGCGATCTTATCGGCGTTTTTTATTGTCGATAAACGGTGCGCCACGATTATTGTCGTGCGGTCGGAAACAAGGCGGTCAACGCTTTCCTGTATCTTCTTCTCGGACACCGAATCGAGCGCAGAGGTCGCCTCGTCAAGTATCAGCAGCTTAGGCTCGCGGACGAATGCACGCGCAATTGAAACACGCTGCCGCTGTCCGCCCGAAAGATTTGCACCGTGCTCGGTTATCATCGTATCGAGTCCCTTCGGCAGCTGATCGACGAGCTCCTCGAGATTTGAAGCGGCTATCACCTTTTGCAGGAATTCGTCGCTTATGTCCTCCGAGCCGTAGGTTATATTCTCGCGCAGCGTGCCCGTAAACAGTATCGGTGTCTGCGGCACGACTGCAATATTCTTTCGGTAGCTGCGCAGGTCAAGCTCCGACAGGTCATTGCCGTCTATCAGCACCTTGCCCGACTGCGGACTGAGGAAGCCGATCACGAGATTGAGCAGCGTGCTCTTTCCTGCCCCCGATGCACCGACGAATGCAACTGTCTCACCCTTGTTTATTTTGAGAGACAGGTCGTGTATCACAGGCTTGTCGGCATTTTTGAACCTGAAGCTCACATGGCTGAATTCAATATTGCCCTCGACCCTTTTGAGTTTGCGGCGGCTGCCCGTCTGCTCAACATCGGCACAAAGCAGTATGTCACCTATCGAATCAACGGATTCAAGCCCCTTTGAGATTATCGGGATAAGCGTGATGATGCCGCTGATCTGATTTACTATCGTTGAGAAATAGGTCTGATACATCACCACATCTCCCGGCTTGATGGTGCCGCGGAAGGCAAGATAGCCCGTAAACGCAAGGCAGAGCACCTGGAACAGCTGGAACGATGCCCAGCTCACCGAACCGAAGAGCGACTGTATAACATCGAGCTTAAAGCCCTCCTCTGCCACACTGCGAAGCTGACTGTCCATTTTGTTCGTCTCATTCTCCTCAAGGGCGTGTGCTCTCGTAACGGGTATCAGCTCTACCATCTCCATGACCTTGACGGACGTTTCCTCCATCTCCTTGCGGAAGCTGTGGTTGCGTGTGTTTATCTTTCCGCGGAACACTATGCGTATTATCACCGCGACGGGAATGGTCGCGGCAAAGAACAGGAACACCGTCAGTGACGAGCTGACCACGACAGTGAATGCGACGATCATGTTCATGATTATGCTCAGCACCGAAATGAAGATCTGTGCCGAAAGGTTCTCGACCTGCTCAACATCGCGCATGATCTTTGACTGGAGCCGTCCCGACTGCATTTCGTTGTGGAAGGTTATCGAGAGCTGCTGGAGCTTCCTTACCATCGACGACCGCAGTCCCCGCTCGACATTGCGTATCACCTTGGCATAGAAATAGGTGTGATAGTAATTCGTGATAACATTCTGGATTATCAGCACCGCCATCAGCACGGTATTGAAAATGATCGTTCCGAGAGCGTTATCGTCGTGACCCGTGGCAGCATTGATGATATTCGCCGTAGCTATCGGCAGCACCCAGACGGGAGTATGCTTCACCGCGAACAGCAGCACTGCCGCAAGCAGCTTCAGATACTGCCCCCTGTACAGTCCGAGCAGGATACGCAGGCTGTTATGCTCGTTGCGCTTGAAGCTGTCAAGCAGTATATCCTCGTCTATATCCGCGCCCGTGGTAAGCTTATCCTCAAAGGCCTGCATTCTGCTTTTGGTCTTGCTATTATTATCTTTTCTGTTCATTTTGGTTTTTGCCATGATGCTCATTGCTCTCCCTGCTGCATTAATGATCGCTTTTTGTGCAGTCATTATTATAGCATCACGCTGATACGGAAAATATAACTTATAGACTGAAAAGTTGTAAAAATCTATTTATTTCCTGCCCGCCCTTGAAAGTGCCGCAAAGATATATTATACTGGATATGAGGTTTTACGATACTTGAACGGAGGTATAAAAATGGATAATTTCAATTTTTGCAGTCCAACCGAGTTTGTGTTCGGGAGGGGCAGAGAGAACGAATGCGGAAAATTCGTCAGAAAATACGGCGGCAGCAGGGTGCTCATACATTTCGGGGGCGGCTCGGCTGTCAGGTCGGGGCTCATCGACAGGGTGAAGCAGTCACTGAAAGATGAGGGGATAGCTTTCTGCGAGCTGGGCGGTGTGCAGCCCAATCCCCGTGATACGCTCGTATACCGCGGCATTGAGCTGTGCAGAAAGGAAAAGGCGGACTTTATCCTTGCAGTCGGCGGAGGCTCGGTCATCGACTCGGCTAAGGCTATCGCTGCGGGAGTGCTGTATGACGGCGACTTCTGGGATTTCTACAGCGGCAAAAAGATCGGGCAGGCGCTGCCGATCGGTGTAGTGCTGACTATCGCCGCGGCAGGCAGCGAGGGCTCGGGCGATTCTGTCATCACCAAGGAGGACGGTCTGCTCAAACGCGGCACAGGCTCGGACGTGCTGAGGGCGAAATTCTCGGTGCTCGACCCCGAGCTCACCTGCACGCTCCCCGCCTACCAGACTGCCTGCGGTGCGACCGATATAATGGCGCACGTCTTTGAGAGATACTTCACCAACACCCGCGAGGTCGAGATCACCGACAGACTCTGCGAGGCTGTGCTGATGACTATGGTAAAGGAGACTCCCCGCGTGATCGACGACCCGTACAACTATGATGCACGGGCGAATATCATGTGGGCGGGAATGGTCGCGCACAACGGCATCGTCGGTGTCGGCAGAAGTCAGGACTGGAACAGCCATGCCATCGAGCATGAGCTCTCGGCACTTTACGACTGTGCTCACGGCGCAGGGCTGGCGGTGATAATGCCCGCGTGGATGGAATTTGTCTACAGCCACGATGTTATGCGCTTCTGCCAGATGGCAACAAGAGTTTTCGGCTGCCATATGAATTACGAGGATCCCGATGTAACGGCGCGTGAGGGCATCGCCCGCTTCCGCAGCTTCCTGCACAGCATCGGTATGCCCGTGAACCTCTCGGAGCTGGGCGCAAAGGAAGAGGATATACCGACGCTTGTTGAAAAGCTCGGGCTCGGCGAAGGCAGGACATGGGGATTTGTAAGGCTCTCGGCTGAGGACGTGACCGAGATATATAAGCTTGCTGCGGCAGCAGAGGCATAAGCTACAGGAGGGATATTGATATGAAGATACTTTTCATCGGAGGCACGGGTACTATCAGCATGGCGATAACCCGACTGCTCGCTTCACAGGGGCACGAGCTGTATCTGCTCAACCGCGGCAGCCGCAAGCTTGATCTGCCCGAAAACGTACACACTATCATCGGGGATATCGGAAATGAAGAAGAGACCGCAAAGAAGCTCGAGGGCATGAGCTTTGACTGTGTGGGCGAGTTCATCGGCTTTGTTCCCTCGCAGCTGGAGCGGGATTTCAGGCTGTTCAGAGACAAGACAAAGCAGTTCATCTATATCAGCTCGGCATCGGCATACCGCAAGCCTATGCAGGGCTATGTTATAACGGAGGAAACCCCGCTTGAAAACCCCTACTGGGAATACTCGCGCAACAAAAAGGCGTGCGAGGAGTATCTGTTCGAGCGCTGCCGCGAGGACGGCTTCCCCGTGACTGTCGTTCGCCCGAGCCATACCTACGACGAACGCAGCGTTCCGCTCGGTGTACACGGCAGCGGCGGCAGCTGGCAGGTGGTAAAGCGGATAATGGAGGGCAAGCAGGTCATCATACACGGCGACGGCAGCTCGCTCTGGACGATCACCCACAACAGCGACTTTGCAAAGGCATACGTCGGGCTTATCGGAAACCCCCGTGCTATAGGTGAGGCATTCCATATCACGACCGACGAGAGCCTGAGCTGGAACGAGATATACAAAGCCATTGCGGACGCGCTCGGCACAGAGCTGCACCCCTATTATGTATCATCGCAGACGCTGGCGGATATGAGCAGCTACGATTTCACAGGCAGCCTTATCGGCGACAAGGCGAACTCGGTCGTATTCGACAACTCGAAGGTCAAGGCGCTGGTGCCCGATTTCAAGGCGGAAGTCTCGGCTCGGGAGGGTATCGGCAGAACGGTGCGGTACATACTCGAGCACCCCGAATACCAGAACGAGGACAAGGAATTCGATGAATGGTGTGACCGCGTGATCGCGGCACTTGAAAAGGCAAAGGA
>CAMOFU010000170.1 GCA_946613705.1 uncultured Clostridia bacterium | reverse complement strand
CAAGCAGATGATGTGCAGAGGCGTTAGCCGCGGGTCGTGCGGTGTTGCCTTTATAACATCCTGATATATTCAGCTGCCGCAGTCATGATCGTATCAGCCGTTATTTCTTATATAATCGTCAATGGCTTCCTTCAGCATTCTGCCTGCACTTTGCAGATCGGTATTGCTGAGCTGAGTGGCTGCCATATTCAGATGCCCGCCGCCGCCGAGTGCCTCCATAACGACCTGTACATTGAAGCCGCCCAAGCTTCTGGCAGAGATATTGGTCGTTCCGCCCGATTCATAGAGCACGAACGATGCATTGACACCTACGATCCCGAGAAGCTCATCCGCCGCCTGAGAAGCAGCAACACGGATATTATCCGAATACTCCTCTGCTACGGCTATAGCGCATTTGCGGTAAACCTGTGCGGAATTGATTATCTGCGACTTGAAACGGTATGTCTCGATACTGTCTGCAAACATACGTTTAACATTGACGGTATCAGCACCCATCTTTTTAAGATAAGCAGCAGCTTCAAAGGTCCGCACACCTGTTTTCATAACAAAATACTTGGTATCGAGCATGATACCCGAGAGCATTGCCTCGGCCACGGGTGCAGGTATCTTATTGCCGATACCGAAATACTCTATCAGCTCTGCGACCATTTCGCAGGCAGAGGAAGCAGTCGGCTCCTGATAAAACATCACAGCATTGTCTATCGACTTGTTAGCCATTCTGTGATGGTCGATCACTATGATATTCTGAGCCCTTGCAAGCACCTCTTTAGACTCTACGAGGTCGGGATTATGCGTATCCACAACGATGAGCATGGTGCTCTCGTTCATTTTCTCCACGCCCTCGGCGGGGGTGATAAAATAGTTGTTGATATCGTTATTGTCAAGATAATCTATCAGCAGCTTTGCCATGCTCTGCTCACGGTTTACCACAACATAGCTCTCTCTGCCCATCTTTCTTGCCGCCGAGCAAACACCTACAGCAGCTCCGACCGCATCGAGATCGGAAAACCTGTGCCCCATAACGAGTATCTTTTCTGCACCCATTATCAGCTCAAGCATAGATTTTGCGATCATTCTGGTCTTAACTTTGGTGCTCTTCTCAACTCCCTTGGAAACGCCGCCGAAGAACTCATAGCCGCTGTCCTTTCTTACAGCCGCCTGATCTCCGCCGCGCCCGAGGCACATATCGAGAGCTTTCCTTGCATAGTTTTCACTTTCGGCAAGGTTTTCGGCATTGGAGCCGACTCCGATCGAAAGAGTAAGATTTTGTCTTTCATCGACCATGATCTGACGTGCCTGTTCGAGTATCTTGAATCTGTTCTCGATTATCGGGGTGAGGTGCCTGTCCTCCATAATTACATAGAATTTATCCGACCCGACCTTCTTATAAAACGCGGTCGTGCCCTCGGTAAAGTCCTCGATCAGCTTTTCGATCTTCACCAGAGCGTGAGCCTTATCGCTCTCACGGGCATTGGTCATAAGCTCCTCATAGTTATCAACAGCGATGATTATTACATTCTTATGGCTTTGCCGATATTCGTACTCCAGCTCAATAAACTCGGTCGTATCATCGAAATAGATCATCGACAGCTCACCGTCGGAGGAATCCGTATGTATTCCCCGAGCCTGATAAAAGCGGTTTTTCAGACAAACGAGCTCACCCTCCGTGCTGAAGACCTTTTTAAGATCCATATCCACGATCTCGGCTATATTTATCCCGTAAGCCTCGCCTTCTGTATATACCTCAACTCCAAACCTCCGATTATACCAGATTATAGTAGCCGATTCATCGACAACGATAACGGGAGCGGGAAAATGCAGCAGGCTCTCACGTTCTGTCTTGGTGATGCGCGAAGACATCTTTGCCACGGTCTTTATCGTTCTTCCGCGAAAAGCAACGAACTCAGCCACAAGCAGTATGATGGCAAATATCGTAATGACCAGCAGCGCCTTGCCCTTTCCCGAGGTAGAGGGGGTATCGTAAACCATAATAGAGGCGGCAAGCGCGATAGCTGCGACTGCACCCGTAGTGGTCTTTATGATAATGTCAAGACCGTTAAGTCCTTTCATAGCAGTACCTCACTTCTGTCTGCCGACACTGCGGCTATATCTCCATGATGATGGGCAGTATCATAGGTGTTCTCTTTGTCCTCTGGTATATGAAATCAGAGAGATTATCCTTCATCCTGCCCTTGATAGCGTTCCACTCATGCATACCGCGGTCAAGACAGTCATCGAGCGTATCTGTCAGCACCTTCTTTGCCTCGTCCATAAGCTCTTCGCTTTCACGCACATATACAAAGCCCCGCGAAACGATATCAGGCCCCGCAAGTATCAGTCCTGCCTCACGGTCTATCGTCGCAACAGCGATTATGAGCCCGTCCTCGGCGAGCTTCTTTCTGTCACGCAGAACTATAGAGCCCACGTCACCGACACCAAGGCCGTCCACGAGCACTCTGCCCGCAGGCACCGTTCCCGTGATCTTCATATCGACCCCGTCGGTCTCGATAACGGAACCGATATCCGCTATGATGATCCTCTCCTCGGGGATACCTACCGACATAGCGGTGGCCTTATGCTTCATCAGATGCTTATACTCTCCGTGTACTGGGATAAAAAAGCGCGGTTTGATGATCGAGAGCATCAGCTTCTGCTCTTCCTGACAGGCATGGCCCGAAACGTGAACATCATACATATCCTCATACACGACCTCGGAGCCGAGCTTCATAAGCTCATTCACAACGCGGGTAACGAACTTTTCATTACCCGGGATAGGCTTAGCGGATATGATTACAAAATCATTCGGTGTGACCGACACCTGCCTGTGCTCGCCCATAGCCATACGGGTAAGCGCACTCATCGGCTCACCCTGTGAGCCTGTCGTAACAATACACATCTTCTCGGGAGGATACTGCCCGACCTGCTCTATGTCCACGAGCAGACCGTCGGGGACTTTGAGATACCCCAGCTCTATCCCGACACCGATCACATTCACCATGCTCCTGCCCGACACAGCAAGCTTTCTGCCCGTTGCATCAGCCTGATTGACTATCTGCTGAACACGGTGTACATTAGATGCAAAGGTGGCGATTATAACGCGCTTTCCGTCTGCCTTGGCGAAAAGCTTCTCAAAGCTGTCGCCCACCTTGCGCTCGCTCATCGTAAACCCGGGGCGCTCGGAGTTGGTGGAATCCGACATAAGCGCCAGCACACCCTTATTGCCAAGCTCTGCAAACCTTGCAAGATCTATGATACCGCCCTGTATAGGCGTATAATCGACCTTGAAATCACCCGTATGCACAAGCACGCCGGCGGGGGTATGGATAGCAAAACCGACAGCATCGGGTATCGAGTGATTAACTCTGATGAACTCGACTGCCATACAGCCGAGCTTAACGGTCTGGCGCGGAGTGACTACATTCAGCTTGCAGCTGTCAAGGATATCGTGTTCCCTCAGCTTGCCTTCAAGCAGCCCGAGCGTGAGCGGAGTTCCGTAGCACGGAACATTGAACTTTTTCAGGAAATACGGCAGTCCGCCGATATGATCCTCATGTCCGTGAGTGATAACCACGCCGCGCAGCTTATCCTTGTTCTGTTCGACATATGTGAAATCGGGTATAACGATATCCACACCCAGCATCTCACTGTCAGGGAAAGCAAGCCCGCAGTCGATGATGAGCATATCGTTCGCACATTCTATGACCGTAAAGTTCTTGCCGATCTCGTTAAGTCCGCCAAGAGGTATGATCTTAACAGGTGTCCTTCGCTGCGGCTCACGGACTGTCCTTGAACGCCTTGGATCCGCCGAGTACGTTTCCGACGCAGTCCTGCTCCTTTCGGTCCTCGAACCGCGGACAGGCGTCTTGCTTTTTACATCTCTTTTGCCCGAAAGCTTGAATCTGCGGTCACTGCTGCTTTTTTTCACAGCAAGCTCCGCGGCAGCTTTATCAAGCGCAGCGCTTTTTCTCGGGCTGCGTTTAGCTTGTGTTTTTTTAGTTTCTGTCATTACCTGATATACGCCGCAGCAAGATGCATACGGCGTTCAACGCTCCTTCCAAAATAGAATAAAATATAGATTCGATCATTCCGATTCGTGATACAAACAAAGCGCACTGAGACGGACGGTTTGATAAAACGGGCGCTTTGGATACGCTGCCGTATATGATACGGCTGAGTCCGAACAAAAATATCTTATTATATTTTACTATTTTTTGCGCCCGATGTCAAGTATTTATTTGTCAAAAAAGGCATTACACGGAATCAGGTAGTTTTTTTGGACAGTTCCTTGAGCCTTTCGGTCAGCTCGTCACAAAGTGACATCGCAGCCTCGGCAGAAAAGCTCTCTGCAAAGACCATCAGCCCTCTGCTGCCCTTTACAGGTCTTACCACTGCCCTTCCGTCCTCCCGAACGAGCTCTGCCCCGAAGCCTACCTTTTCGGCACCGATGCCCTCGGCAAGATCCTTGACCTTGCCGACCGTTCCGACATACCGTTGGGTATTGTGTATCTCGGGCAGCTCGGCAACTATCTCAGAGAACGGTCTGCCGTCCTTTTCAATGAGCATCGTTATCATTGCTGCGAGTGCGATACCATCCCGTACATAAAGATTATCTATCCTTGCAGCACATTCCCTTGCTTCTCTGTCCTCTTCACCGTCAGTGACAGTAAGATAGCGCAGCAGGGTACCGTCTTCTTCGGCTGCTATAGTATCCGCTGAAGCTGTAAAGGCATACGGCAGTGCAGCAGGCACCTGACAGCGCATAGCATTTATAAAAGCAAGCAGCAGGAGCTTATCATGCTCGATATATCCTGCATCGGCAGTATATGCAGAACAGGCAGAACCGTCGTTGGAGATGTGGAATACGATATGCTCACCGCTGCCTTCGTCAAATCCCTTGAATATACTGTCTGCGAGCAGCATCAGCTGTCTGTTGGGACAGCGGAGCGAAGCACGCACCCTTCCGTTCTTTGGAAGAACAGCTCTGAGCCAGTCCTCGTAAAGCAGCCTTATTCCCGAAAATGCCGCTGACGTGCTTTGGTCGGGCATCGGTACATATCTTGTACCGCCGACAGAGTATCCGCGAACGATCTTCCGCTCAATATCGGCACTCAGCGGAAGGCCGCCCGTCGAGATCAGGCTGATATTATCCTCACTGCCGCTGCTGACAAAGCAGCCGAGCGGAAGCTTGCAGCGGGAAAGCGCAAATGCCAGAAGCTGTCTTGTTCCCGCGCCGATCTCCAGCACCCTGCACCCCGCCGATGAAAGCCCCATTCTGAGACAGCTGCATATATCGGCGGCTGTCGGTGTTCCGATGTGGCAGACCGCAACAGTTGTATCCAACGGCAACGCAGAGCCAATGGAAGCTCCGAAGCGCAGTATATCGGCAGGCGAAGGATCA
>CAMOFU010000169.1 GCA_946613705.1 uncultured Clostridia bacterium | reverse complement strand
ATGTGGTATAATAGGGATAGAGGATCCGTTTGACAGGAAAGGGGGATGCGATGTGAAGATCAGTGAAAAATTAAAGCGGCCGCTCATTACGATACCTGCGGTCACGGCGGCGGCATTTGTTATGGCGCTCAATTATAAGACCTTCGTGTCAACGGGAGGACTGTACCCCGGGGGAGTCTCGGGGCTTTCGATCCTGCTGATAAGACTGTTTGAATCCTCGTTCGGGATAACACTTACGTTCAGCGCAGTGAATATGGCACTGAACGCTCTGCCCGTGTATATCGGGTTCAGGTTCATCGGCAAGCGGTTCACGCTGTATTCCGTGGTCATGATCGTGCTGAGCAGCGTGTTTACCGATCTGATACCGAGCTATACCGTTACCGACGATACACTGCTGATAGCGGTATTCGGCGGGATCATCAACGGCGCGGCGATCTGCATCTGCCTTAATGCGGGCGCTACCTCGGGCGGCACCGATTTCATTTCGGTCTTCCTCTCGGAGCGGCGGGGGATAGATTCCTTCAATATCATTCTCGGCTTCAATGCGGTGATACTGTGCATTGCAGGCTTTGTGTTCGGCTGGGATAAAGCGCTGTATTCTATCATCTTCCAGTATGCGAGCACCGCGGTGGTGAGGGGACTGTACAAGAAGTTCCAGCAAAGCACGCTGTTTATTGTGACCGTGAAGCCCGCCGAGGTGTGCAGCGCTATCTACGAGGTGAGCGCCCACGGCGCGACGATACTCGAGGGCGAAGGCTCGTTCGAGCACTGCGAACGGAATGTGGTATACTCGGTAGTGTCGGCAGCACAGGAGAGAAAGGTCATAAACGCCGTGCGCAGAGTCGATCCCTCCGCTTTCATCAACGAGGTGAAAACACAGCGGATAATGGGCAACTTCTATCAGCCGAAGGAGGACTGAAAGTTTTTTGGAGCCAAGCACTTGAAATGTATGCGGAAGTGTAGTATAATGATAGGGCAGAGTTCAGCTCTGCACAGGTCATAGATCGTAAGGAGCAAACCGAATGAAGAAAAAAACGCCTGTTGTTACCGTTGAAAGGGTAACACCTGCTGCCGATAAGGGGCTGACTGCTGCCCAGGTGCAGGAGAGGTTTGATGCAGGACTGTCGAACAAGCCGATAAAGCCGCCCTCCAAATCCATAGGGCAGATAATCGCAAGCAATGTATTCACATATTTCAACCTGATATTTGCGATACTTGCGGCGCTGCTGATAATCGGCGGGTCATATAAGGATCTGACGTTCCTGCCTGTGATAGTTACAAATACTCTGATAGGTATAGTTCAGGAGATAAGGTCAAAGTCCCTGCTCGATAAGCTGACGGTGCTCAACTCCCCGACAGCGCTGGTCATACGGGACGGAGGAGAGCAGAAGATAGCCTCGGATAAGCTGGTGGCGGACGACATAGTCGTGTTCAGGGCGGGAGACCAGATACCTGCCGATGCCGTCGTGATAGATGGCAAGGTCTCGGCAAACGAGGCTCTGCTGACAGGTGAGGCGGACGAGATCGTAAAGGAGAGCGGCGCCGAGCTGATGAGCGGAAGCTACATAGTTTCGGGAAGCTGCAGGGCAAGGCTCACTAAGGTCGGAGCAGAGTCGTACATCTCGCAGCTGACGCTTCAGGCGAAGAAGGTCAAGACAGGCGAGCAGTCGGAGATGATACGGTCGCTGAACAGGATCGTAAAGATCGTGGGCTTTATCATTATCCCGCTGGGTGCGCTGCAGTTCAATCACTCCTATTTTGTAAACGGCATAGACTATACGAACAGCATCAGGACGACCGTCGCCTCGGTGATAGGAATGATACCCGAGGGGCTGTTCCTGCTGGCGAGCGTTACGCTCGTTATCAGCGCGATGAGGCTGGGCCAGCAGAAGGTGCTGGTGCATAACATGAAGTGCATAGAAACACTGGCGCGGGTAAACGTGCTGTGCGTGGACAAGACGGGCACTATAACCGAGAACACGATGAAAGTGACGGGCGTTAAGCCGCTGGCGGATATGCAGGAGAAGGAGCTTTTCCCGCTGCTGAGCGATTTCTCGTCCGAGCAGTCGGCGGATAATATCACAATGGCTGCGATGAAGCAGTATTTCACCGAGCCGACGGGAGCAAAGATAGTTTCACATACGGACTTTTCCTCCGAGTTCAAATATTCGAGCGTGACGTTTGAAAAGGGCGCCTATGTGCTCGGTGCACCCGAATGGGTGCTGAGAGACAAATACGAGCAGTACCGCGAGGATATAGAGTTCGATTCGCGCAAGGGCTACCGTGTGCTGGCATTTGCAAGGTATGACGGCAGACCCGACGGCAAGGCGCTGACAGCCGAATGTGAGCCGCTGGCGCTGGTGCTGATAACCAATCCCGTCCGCAAGACGGCACCCGACACCTTCAGATTCTTTGCGAATGAGGGAGTCGAGGTAAAGGTCATCTCGGGAGATAATCCGATAACGGTCTCCGAGGTGGCAAAGCAGGCGGGCATAGCAAATGCCGAAAAATATGTTGATGCCTCGACGCTCACGACCGATGACGCGATATACAGCGCGATGAAGAATTACACGGTGTTCGGAAGAGTAACGCCCGACCAGAAGCGGAAGTTCGTAAAGGCACTGCAATCGCAGGAGAAGGTAGTGGCGATGACGGGCGACGGTGTCAACGACATACTGGCGCTCAAGGACGCGGACTGCTCGATAGCAATGGCTTCGGGCAGCGATGCGGCAGTGCAGGCGGCACAGCTGGTGCTGCTCGACTCCGACTTCTCGCACATGACAGATGTTGTGATGGAGGGGCGGCAGGTAGTAAACAACATGGAGCGTTCGGGCTCGCTGTTCCTGGTAAAGAACATCTTCTCGATGATCCTTTCCGTGGTAACGCTGGTGTTCGGTATGGTGTATCCGCTGACACCCTCGCAGATAACGCTTATCAGTATGTTCACGATAGGCATACCCGCATTCCTGCTCTCGCAGGTGCCCGACCACTTCCTTATCAACGGCCACTTTATGAAGAACGTTATCATAAAGGCGCTGCCGGGTGCGATAACGGACGTTGCGGTGGTAATGGCGATGGTAATATTCGGCGAGATATTCGAGGTGACTCAGGGCGAGATAATGACCTCCTCGACTATATTGCTTTCGGTAGTCGGGATAATGGTGCTGCGGCAGATAAGCAAGCCGCTGAGCTCCTACAAGATAGCGGTGATAATCCTCTGCTCGGCAGGACTGCTGTTCGCATTCAGGCTGCTGGGCTGGGTATTCGGCACAACGGCGCTCTCGACAAAGAGCATCCTGCTGTGCGTGAACTTCGGTATCATGGCAGATACATTCATCAGGTTCGTGATGTTTATTATATCCAACGCGGAAAGAATGATCTTCCACTACAACAGTGTGAGATCGCTGAAAGATAAAAAGTGAGCTGAAAGGACAGCTGACTTTGATAATTTGCAATTTGACGATATAAAGGAGGTAACCGCAATGGGACTGTTTTCAAAGCTTCTGGGAAAAAAGGCCGAGGATATGGTCGAGAGTATGTTCGGGGACGAGAAGCATTTCTTCGACAATCTGAGGCCCGATGACAAGCCGCAGCCCGCCGATCCGCCGCGCCCACCCAAGCCTGCAAAGGGCGAGCAGCCGAGAGGCGATCTGCCGTGGGGTGAGCTGATGCCGAAGGAGGAGAACCAGTATTCCTTCGACGGCACCTATATCGAGTATTTCGATATGCTGTTCAGGGAGGAGTTCGCGCAGTATCAGATCGGTCATGAGACCGACACCGAAAGGTATCATGAGGCGACGATATTCACATTCACGTCGGGCGGGCGGAAGGCGCTCGTGGTCGAGCTGATGAGCGAAAAGAGCAGCTCGCGCAAGCTGGCACTGGAATGTCAGCGCGAAGGTACACCTTATCTGCGCTTTTACTACGATCACCACGGCTGGTGGAACGCACGCTCCTATGTGGTGGATCGTGTGAGAGGAGCACTGTCGGTCTGAGAGACCGAGCAATAAAATATGCAAGAAACGGAAAGAGAATGCATAGCGATATGCGCCTGCGGCGGGTCAGGCACGCGGCCGTGCGGAGCTTCGCAGGCAGCCGCCGCGTGTACGGCCTTGTACATCCAATAATTTATTGGATTTAACTTCTTCTCTTTCCGTTTTTTTATTCTGTGATTTGTAATTTGTTATTTGTAATTTGTACAGAGAACGGAGGTGAAGGCGGTGTCGCTGCTGGACAAGCTGTCGGATGCGGAATGCTGGGAGCGGTTTTACGAATACAAGCTCTCGCTTGCCTGCCCAAAGCAGTTTGCGGTGAAGCTGAGAGAGTTCATCGACGGGCGGGGGTATACGGACATATGCGGGCGGATAGAGCGAGAGGAGCGTTTCCCTCTGCCGCGCCGCGCCGTGATAAGCAAGCTCGACACGGGCAAAAAGCGGGTCATCTACATCTATCCCGAGGCCGAGAGCACTGTGCTGAAGCTGCTGACGCACCTGCTGCTGCGCCGATATGACGGGGTGTTTTCTGACGGGCTCTATTCCTTCCGCCCCGCACGCACGGCACAGATGGCGATGCGGCGGTTCGCAAGGACACCGATGATCGGTCAGATGTACTGCTACAAGGCGGATATCAGCAACTATTTCAACTCTGTGGACATCACGCTGCTGCTGCCGATGCTGCGTGAGGTGACGGCGGGGGACGAGAGGCTGTACAGCTTTCTGAGTGCGCTGCTCACCGAGCCGATGGTCACCGACAAGGGCATACCCGTTGCCGAGAGCAAGGGGATAATGGCGGGCACACCGCTCTCGGCTTTTTACGCGAATCTGTTTTTGAAGGGGCTGGACGAGTATTTTGAGCGTGAGGGGATACCGTATGCAAGGTATTCCGATGACATAATACTCTTTGCACGGACGCAGGAGGAGACAGAACGGTATGCGCAGACGGTGCGGGAATACCTTGCGGATCGGGGGCTGAGGCTGAATCCCGCAAAGGAAAGCTTTTCGCGCCCCGGGGAGGGCTGGACATTCCTCGGACTGAGCTACAGCGGCGGGCAGATAGACATAGCTCCGTCCTCGGTGAAGAAGCTCAAGGCGAAGATGCGCCGCAAGGCAAGGGCATTAAAGCGCTGGCACGAGCGCCGCGGGCTAAGCGGCGAGAAGGCGGCGGCGGCATTCATCAGGATATTTGAACGCAAGCTGTTTGAAGCAGGCCGTGACAGCGAGCTCAGCTGGGCATACTGGTATTTCCCGATCATCAGCACCGACCGCAGTTTACGAGAGATCGACAGCTATGCGCAGGACTGCATAAGGTCTCTGATAAGCGGCAGCCGCGGAAAGAGCAGGTACAGGGTGAGATACCGTCAGCTGAAGGCTCTCGGCTACAAGACCTGCGTACACGAATACCATCTGCGACAGCGCAGCTCCCGCACAAA
>CAMOFU010000168.1 GCA_946613705.1 uncultured Clostridia bacterium | reverse complement strand
TCCTTATCGCTCAGAGCAACGTCATGGAGACCATGGCTAACTCGGGTATCAAGGACTAATACGGGCCGACATGAAATTACGGAAAGGAAACAGGTGATCAACAGTGAAACATCCATTAAGAAAAATGCTCAGCCTGTCACTGGCTGCCGTCACCGCCTTGTCGATGTCGGTTACAGCCTTTGCAGACGAGCCGTACAATTCGTATAACTACGATAACTGGGACGATGCGATCCCTTCACAGAGCGCATACAGAGTTGAAAAGACCGTAACGGGTGCCGAGATGAAGCTTGAAAAGCTGAGAGACCCCGACAGCGGCGTGTATGTGTCCGAAAAGGAGCCGCTCACACTTTCAGATGCAAGAGACTTGTCTATTGACAAGGAAAGAAAGGAAATGTGGGTAGCGGATACCAAGAACAACAGAATACTCCGCCTTGACCTCGAAACTCTTGAGGTGACAGGGTGCTACAACGGAGTAAACAATTCGTCGAAGGACGGATTTGCAGGACCACAGGGCGTATTCGTTACTACGAGCCCGACGCTTGGCGAGCAGGTGGTGTATATAGCCGATACCGATAACTCGAGAGTTATCAAGGCGAGAGTTACGAGCTCGACTGCGCTTACCTGCGTGACGGAGTATACCAAGCCCGAGGAAGCGCTTTATACCGCTCAGACGTTCAATCCCAAGAAGGTCTGCGTCGATGTGGCGGAGAATGTTTATACCGTTGTAAACTCGGTGAACAGCGGTTCGGTGCAGTTCTCGAGAGACGGTTCCTTCACAGGCTTCTACGGAGCTAACCGAGTTCAGGTAACTGCCGCGGTCATCGCACAGAGACTGTGGAGAGCGATAGCCTCCGATGAACAGCTCGAGGGTATGTCGAGAAACGTTCCTATCGAGTATGCTAATTTCGATATCGACAACGACGGCTTTATCTATACCGTAACAGAGGTCGATACCGATACCGATGCCGTTAAGAAGCTCAACCCCGCAGGCTATAACATCTGGAATAACGAAAAGGGCAATGAGTATAAGTTCGGCGACCTGACGGGCGGACAGTATGACCCGCTGACCAAGAAGCAGCACGTTACAAGACTGACCGACCTCGATATCAGCGATTCGGGTCTTATAAATGTAATGGACTATGAGACAGGACGTGTGTTCCAGTACGATAAGGAGTGCAACCTCGTCTGCATCTTCGGTTCAAAGACCTCTACCTCCGACCAGAGAGGTACGATCGCTAACCCCAACGCAGTAGAGAGCTACGAGAACAGAGTTTATATCCTCGACGGCTCGAAGAACGATATCACGGTGTTTATCGAAACTCAGTTCGGCAAATATGTGCATTCGGCATTCGCCCTTTACGATGAGGGACGCTATACGGATGCCAAGGCCGACTGGGAGCAGGTAGTCAAGAGAGACGGAAGCTATACACACGCTTATGTCGGTCTCGGCAAGGCGGCTCTGAATGAGGAGCAGTATACAAAGGCTCTTGATTACTTCAAGACCGCGTATGACCAGGAGGACTACGACAAGGCCTATAAGTACGCAAGAGATGCGTTCCTGAAGGATCACTTCACCGCAATAATAATCGTGATAGTGATACTGATAGTGCTGCTGATCGTGAAGAAGGTGCTCAATAAGAAGGGCATAAAGATATTCAACTTCAAGAAGAAAAAGCAGCGCGCTGTATCGTCGGGACACCCCGCAGGGATAAGCGCTCAAAACTACAGGAAAGATAACGGAGAGGAGGGGAAATAAGATGTATGAATTTTCTCAGATGGGTTGGCTGAAGCATGTTATTTTCCACCCCGTTGAAGGCTTCGAGGACCTGAGATGGAAAAAACAGGGCTCGATGAAGATCGCTCTTGTGATCGTATTCCTTCTGTTTGTTGATATGGTGGCCGACAGACAGCTGACAGGCTTCCAGTTCAACAACGCATACGTTAAGGTGTTCAACATCGTTCCTCTGCTCGTTCAGTCGGTCGTTTACTTCTTTACATGGGTAATAGCCAACTGGGCACTGTGTACACTGTTCGACGGTGAAGGAACACTGAAAAAGATATGCATTTATTCAGCCTATGCGCTGGTGCCTTACATCATTTGCAGCTATATCTCGATCTTCATCTCCAACTTTATAGTTGAGGACGAGAGGATCTGGATGACCGCTATCTACTATCTCGGCCTTATCTGGTCGGTGGTGCTGATGATACAGGCTATGAAGGCAGTTCACCAGTACAGCTTTACAAAGACCATCGTTTCGATGTTCTTCACTGTGGTGGCAATGCTGCTGATACTCTTCCTTGCGATACTGCTGCTCTCGCTGTTCCAGCAGGTTTATGTGTTCGGATACTCGATCTATACCGAGATCGCATATCGAATCAGAGGCTAATAAAGAAACGGTGGTGTAATGAAAATGGCTAACAGAAATTTTAAAAAGGCGATAGTGTTTGCCTTGGTTCTTACAATGCTCATGCCTCTGGGTTCGATGGCGGCCTCCTCTACCGAGGACGAGGCTGCGGAAGCAACTGAAACTGCCGATGCAGCAGCTTCCGAGGACAGCTCGGGAGATGACGGAGCGGACGATAAAGAGGACAACAAGAAGAGCAAGCTTGCTGAAAAGATCACCGATGAGCAGGCGGTCGCTCTCTGCGAGAAGGCAGCCGAGAACGATAATTTCATCCTCTATGCCGACGAAAAGAACGACAGATGGGGAGTTTACGTTAAGGCATCAAAGAACTACTGGTGGAGCTCGCCGATCAATGTTGAGGCTGAGGATACCCCGATCAACAGCAACGGCGGCCTGATGAAGACCGCAAAGAGAAAGCAGATCGGCTCCAGCACGGCGATCAAGATAGGTGACCTTAGACAGGAAAAGAGGACAGAGTCCCCCGCACCTGTGTACTCCACTAAGGCTAACAAGGTGAAGTACAGCCTTGAGGACGGCGGCATTGCGATAAGCTACAGCTACAAGTCCAGCGGAGTAGAGTTCACGATGCACGTAAAGCTTGAGGATAACGATGTTTATACATATGTTGATACATCGGAGATCAATGAGCTGAATATCTCGACCGTGGACGGCAAGGTGCTGACAAAGCTGCAGCTCAATCCTTCGTTCGGTGCGATAAGCGCTTACAACGAGGACGGGACCGAGACACAGGGCTATATGATAGTTCCCGACGGAAGCGGCGCTGTTATTCAGTATAACAACGGCAAGCAGAGCTATTCGGAGTATTCACAGCAGGTCTACGGCAGAGACTTTACCGCAGTTCCGCTGAATGCGCCGAGAGTTACCGAGCAGGCTTATCTGCCTGTTGTGGCTTCGGTGAACGGCAAGAAGGGCTTTGTTGCGGTGGTTACAGACGGCGACGCGAATGTGTATGCCAAGGCAAAGGTAAGTATGCAGGATAATCAGATCTATAACAACTGCTACTTCGAGTTCGAGACAAAGAGCCAGGATTCCTTCTTCATGAGCGGTGATAACTCGAATAAGATCAACGTTTTTGAAAAGGGCGATATCAAGACCCCGCGCTTCGGGATCAAATATTTCCTGATGGATAAGGATACCGATATCAATTATGCGGACGTTGCCGAGGTTTACAGAAATTACCTCGTTAACGAGAAGGGGTTCACAGCCAAGACTCAGGCAAACAACAGCAGCTTCTATGTTGACTTCTTCGGCGGTGTGCTCAAGCAGACTTCGATACTCGGTATACCGTTCAATCTGAAGACCGAGATCACGGGCTTTGAGCAGGCGGGTGAGATCATTGAAGAGCTCAAGGGTCTGGGCGTTGACAAGGCGGTAGTCAACTACAACGACTGGACAAATAAGGAGATCAAGAGAAAGGTCTCCACAAGCGCTTCTGCCTCGGGAACGCTCGGCGGCAACAGCGATTTCAAGGACTTTATCGGAACAGACGGACTGGAGGTATATCCTTCGATCAACAACTTCACGATGGAGTCGGGCTCATGGGGTTATTCGACCTTCTCAAATACAGCGACGAGAATATCCAACGCTTATTCAAGACAGGTGAGCTACAGCCCCGCATTCGGCGTTGCGCTCAGCGGCGTGTCTCCCGCACTTATCGCTCCGAACACCTATGTAAAGATCTTCGATGAGATGATCGAGAGCTATAAGGACGAGGAGCTGACAAGGATAGGCTTCGGCGATTTCTCGACCAAGCTGGTAAGCGACTTCTCGGCAAAGAACATTTCCTCGAGAAACGATACCGCACAAAAGATCGCAGAGGGAATGAAGAAGGCTCAGGACGAGGTCGGCTCCGTGATAGCGGACGGAGCGAACAGCTACGTTATCCCGTATGTAAACGAGATCACAAACGTTCCCGTTTACTCGAGCGGCTTCAATGTTACCGACTTTGATATCCCGTTCTATCAGATGGTAGTCCACGGCTATGTGCCGTATGCCACCAAGCCGATAAATGCAAGCTCCAACACAGGCGAGACGTTTATGCTGGCTCTGGCAGCAGGCTCGGGGATACATTACGATATGACGTATGTTCCCGCCTCGACCTTGCAGGATACGGATTTTGACGATCTGTATTACTCGAACTACGAGGGCTGGACGGATATGGCGGCCAAGCAGTATGTGATAGCCAAGGAGCTGCTCTCGGGCGTATCTGATATGACGATCTCGAAATATGAGAGATCGGAGGACGGCAACGTGCTTACGACGACCTATACAAAGGACGGAAAGAACGTTGTGGTCGAGATCAATAAGAGTAATGCGACAGCTAAGGTGGATGGCAAGACCATTGATCTGGCAGACGCAATAGAAGGAGGTGCTGAAGGCTGATGAGTGAGTTCGATAACAACATCAATAACAACAATGTTACTGAGGAGATCGAAAACGGCGCACAGCAGCTCGCTGAGGAAGCTGAGCAGACAGCCGAAGGCACTGCGGCAGTGATCGGAGAGGAAGTACCCGCAGCCGTTGAGGCAGCTGCGGCAGAGCCTGCGCCGAGCTACAGCGAGCCTGTGGCAGTAAACGCTAAGAACAAGAAGGGTGCCAAGATCAGCTACGAAAGAAAGAAGCAGCTCTACGGCTACGGCTTCATAGGACTGTGGATGATCGGTACATTGTACTTCTTCATCTACCCGCTGATCGTTTCACTGGTATATGCATTCCACGATACCAAGGTCGGCTCGGGCGGAATGGAGCTCTCTAATCTGGGCTTCCACAACTTCGTAAATGCCTTCAGACAGGATCAGGATTACTCAAAGGCGCTTGTTGAAACACTTTCAAACACCGCTCTTAAAACTCCTCTGATACTGGTGTTCTCGATATTCATTGCGGTAATACTCAATCAGAAGTTCAAGGGCAGGACCTTTGCAAGAGCAGTATTCTTCCTCCCTGTTATCATCGCAACGGGCCCTGTTATCGACATCATCAACGGTAACATGAGCACCAGCGGCACGGCAGGCG
>CAMOFU010000167.1 GCA_946613705.1 uncultured Clostridia bacterium | reverse complement strand
CCTTCGGCGATGATTTTCAAAATCGTCCGCGAAGAGGACACCTTGTTTATTCTTTTTTGTTTTTTATTTTTTATTTTTAATTATTTATGCCGACTGTTACGCCGTCATCGTCGTCTTGTATTTCAGGCAGATCTTGTCGGTGATGAGTGCGATGAACTCCGAGTTGGTGGGCTTGCCCTTGCCCGTGTTGATCGTGTAGCCGAAGAAGGAATTGAGCGTGTCTATGTCACCGCGGTCCCATGCTATCTCGATCGCGTGACGGATCGCCCGCTCAACTCGGGAGGGCGTGGTCTTGAACTTCTTCGCCACCGCAGGGTAAAGCAGCTTTGTAACGCTCTCAAGCATCTCCTTGTCCGCCACCGATGCCATTATCGCCTCGCGCAGATAATGATAACCCTTGATGTGCGCGGGAACTCCGATCTGGTGGATTATGTCGGTCACGATTATCTCAAGGTTCGGGTTTCGGTTGGAACGGCTGTAGACGCTGTCCGACGTGATGTCGGTGTCAATGTCGAGCATCATCTTGATGCGCTCACCGAGCACCTTCACATCGAAGGGCTTCAGCATAAAATACGATGCCCCCGCATTCATCACCTGCTGCTCGATAAACGAGTTCTCGTAAGAGCTGGTGACTATGAACATCGGCTTCTTGTAGGAAGACTGCATCACCTTGCGGATAAGTCCTATCGCATCGAGCCCCGGCATCACCGCATCGATCATCACCACCTCGGGCGCTTCGTTGCGGATAGCATCGAAGATCACCAGCCCGTCCTTGGGACGGGTTATCACGAAAAATCCCAGGCTTCTTAACGAGGACGCACAGTTCACACCGTACTGCGCCGAGTCGTCACCGATCAGTATCTTTATTTTATTGTTCATTGTGTTTTCCTCCGTTGTCATGTATTGGCAGTGCCGCCGAACTGCCGGCCGTCCGCGGCATCTGCCTTCTGTTTTTGTCTTGACTATATTTTATCACAGATAGATTCAAAAATCAATAGTTTTTTGCTCAAAACGTCAATTTTTAATCGACATTATTGTACAAAATTAACACAAATCAGCCGAAATTATAACAAAATCGAATAAACTAGCCGACTTGCGCCGAAATGCGCGAAAATGCGCGGGAATGCGCGGGAATGCGCGATATCGGCGGGCTATCGGGCAGATGCCGAGATCGAGGCAAGGTACATATCCTCGGCAAAGATAGCGTAGCCTCTGGTCGGGTCATCTACAAAAACATGAGTGACTGCACCGACGAGCCTTCCGTCCTGAATGATCGGACTGCCGCTCATGCCCTGCACTATGCCGCCTGCCTCCGAGAGCAGCCGTTCGTCGGTGACGTGGACTATCATATCGTGCGCGGCACTGTCGGAAAGGTCTATATTCTCGATCTCTATCGTAAAGCGCTCGGGGGTGCTGCCCGAAAGGGTGGAGAGTATCTCGGCGCTGCCGCGGCGCACCTCCTGCTTGAAGCCGAGAGGAAGCGCTTTCTCACGCGAGGGCATGGTGTCAAGGGTGCCGAACACACCCTCGGAGATGTTGGCAGTGATGCTGCCCGCAGGCTCCGACGAGGTGAATTCTCCGAGCAGCTGCCCAGGTTCGCCGTGCTCGCTGCGGGTGCAGCCTGTGATCGCAACATCGCCGACCGTGCCGTGAGATATCGGCAGCGGCAGCTTGGTATCGGCATCACAGATCGGGTGGCCGAGCCCCGCAAACGATAGATCGTCGGGGTCGCAGAAGGTAACCGTGCCTATCCCCGCCGAAGAGTCGCGCACCCACATTCCCGCCTTGTAGGAGCCTGCACTGTAAACGGGGATAAGCGTCGCGGTGCGCTCACTGCCGCCGCGTGAAAAGGATACCGAGCACGGCCGCCCGCCCGAGCCGCCGATGATCTCGCTGACACGCTTGTTGGTGGTGACAGTCTGCCCGTCGATGCCCGTTATCACGTCACCGACCATGATCCCGCATTCCGAGGCGGGGCAGCTGCTGCCGATATCCTCCAGACCGATGACCATGACACCGTCGGTCATCAGCTTTATGCCAAACGGCTCGCCGCAGGGAACGAGCTCGGGTCTGCCGATAATACTGGTCGAGATGTTCTTGATCGGAAAGGCATCAAAAAGCATGAGCGTCCTGCTGATGCCTGTACTGGTCTGTTCCACGTTATCTTGTTCCTCCGATCGGTCTGTGGTCCTTGAGGTTACGGTAAACAGTGAGTCCACGGCAAGCCCGCGGCTGTCGGGGATCGTAAACGAGCTCGGCAGGCTGTGACCGTAAAAGCCGATAAGCCCCAGAACGGAAAGTGCGCAGGCACCTGTGAAAACAGCAGCTGCGTGAAAAAAACGGCGCATAATTATCAGTCCTTCCTTTGTATTTTATAATGGTATAATGCACGTCTGATATACATATAATAATTGATGTAAGATTATTTTTTGCAGAAGCCGCGAATAAATCCATGATATCGGGAAAGAATATTTTGTCTTGGCAGCAGTATTTACAATATTTTTGTTTTTGATTTTTATTATTATTTGATTGCATTCGGCTCGGATATGTGATATAATAAGTGACGGAGCGGTCTGTCGGATCCTCCCGCTCCCGATCCAATACTATAATTATAATCCTATCCGCGAGGTGTAATATGTCAAAAAAGGACAAGCTCAGAAAACAGTCACAGATGCAGCTCGATGCCAAAAGAGCTGCCGAGCAGAGCGAACAGCTCGAGCGCAGGAATGCAGGCGAGAGCAGAAGTGCAAAAAAGCTCCGCCGTCGGGCAAAGCGCTTCGATTCCGCCCTCACTCTCCTGCTGAAGATCGTTATGTGTATCCCGTTTCTCTGGTCGGGGCTCTATTACGGGGGCATCTTCGTTCTCGGGATATCAATGGAGCAGATGGACGGTGTCCCATCAAGGATAGCCGCCTTCATCGGCATAGGCTCTGCTGTCTGCCTTGTCGGGATAGTGCTCGCATTCATGTCAAAATACATCGCTCAGTTCATTGTTATTCTTGGCGGTACGGTCTGCTATATGCACGGCGCTGTGTATATTATCGACAAGGCCAAGGAGCGTATCGGCGAGGGCTACGGGCTGACCGAGGAGCAGAAACAGCTCGCATCGAAATGGCGGTTCGGCCTTTACCCGATCATGGCGGTCGCTGTCATCTCGGGAGCGCTGCTGCTGATCTACGCTGTAAAGAAGCTCATGGCCCGCCGCCGCCGACAGCACGAGCGTGACAATGCCCCGACCCGAAGCATCATCGAATGACCCCCTCCGCACAGGCACTGCCGTCTTTTCCCTAACTGTAACATAAAACTCCCTCGTTATTTTTCTGACAAAGTCGTAAAACGGCATAATGTCGGTGGTACGGGGGCTTTTGCTTTGTCGGTTTGTGCAGAATTACGATTGACTTTGTTTAAAAGTGATGATATAATTATAATGCTGTTTTAGAGCAGAACAAAGAATACATCTCATCGAAAACGTTTTCGTAAGACAGACAATAATCAAGAGAGGATCCTGAAGTTGGTTTTCGCCGATCTGTTTTTTATATACTTCTTTATGCCGCTGTGCATACTGATCTACTTCGTGGCGCGTAAGATACAGGCGCGCAACATCGTGCTGCTCGCATTCTCGCTGTTGTTCTATGCGTGGGGCGAGCCTGTGTGGATAGTAATGCTGGTGGCATATTCTTATCTCAATTACATGACGGGGCGGGTCATCGGCAGAGCAAAGAACGAAAAGGTCAAAAAACGCGCCCTGATACTCGCGCTCGCGGTCGATATCGGCGTGCTGGGAATATTCAAATACAGCGGCTTCTTTGTGGAGAACATCAATTCGCTGCTGGGAGTATCTATCCCCGTCCCCGACATCAAGCTGCCGATCGGCATTTCGTTCTACACCTTCCAGACGCTTTCCTATTCGATAGACTGCTACTGGGGCAAGGTAAAGGTGCAGAAGAAGTTCTATAAATTCCTGCTTTATGTTTCGATGTTCCCGCAGCTTATCGCGGGCCCGATCGTGCGTTATTCCACGATCGCCGAGGAAATAGACGAAAGACACACGAGCCTCAAGGACGTTTCGGACGGCTTCTCGCGCATAATCCTCGGTATAGGCAAGAAGGTCATCATAGCCAACAGCCTGAACACGGTCGTCACATCATGCTTCGGCACGGCAGAGAACGGCTACTCGGGCATCGGCACTATCTCGGTGCTGGGCGCATGGTTCGGCGCGGCAATGGTCGCACTGTGGTATTACTTCGATTTCTCGGGATACTCGGATATAGCGATAGGCCTCGGACGGATCTTCGGCTTCCACTTTGACGAGAACTTTACATATCCTTTCGTCTGCAAGAGCATCACAGAGTTCTGGCAGAGATGGCATATATCCCTCGGCACCTTCTTCCGCGACTATCTGCTTTATGTGCCGATCTTCGGGAAGCGGCGCAAATACGGCGGCCTTTTCCTCGTGTGGTTCTGCACGGGACTGTGGCACGGCGCAAGCTGGAACTTCGTTATCTGGGGCCTGTACTACGGGCTGTTCGTGTTCATGGAGATGAAGATAGGCAAGAAGAGATACAAAAACTGGAACCCGATCTTCGCTCATATATACACAAAGGTCGTCATCATCGTCGGCTTCGGTATCTTCTATTTCGAGGATTTCGGCTCGCTGGGCAAGTTCTTCAAGGCGCTGGTGGGAGCAAACGGCAACCCGTTCTCGAACATCATCACAAGAAAGATCTTCCTTGCGAACATATTCCTTGTTATCGCTGCGGCCGCTCTTTCGACCCCGATACTTAAAAAGCTCCGTGAGATCTCGGAGAAGAAGGCGAAGAACTACTACCTTGTGCGCAGCGCAGGCATTGCGATGAATGCCGCGATACTGATAATCAGCTCGCTGCTGCTGCTGAACACCACAAACAATCCGTTCCTGTATTTCAGATTCTGACGGAGGCATAAAACAAAATGTCCGATAAAAACAACAACAATTATATATTCCCCGACAGCGAGGAGCTGGAGCGGATATATCTCGAAAAGCTCAACCGCGCGGCAGATGCGAAGCCCGATAAGCGCGGGCAGAACGATCCGATAGACGCTCACGAGTACAAAGACCCCGAGAAGAGGTCTCCCGAGGTCTATGATAAGATGGTATCCGATATCGAGAAAAAGCGTGCCATGCGTTCGAGCAGCTATTGGAGCGACGAGCCCGTGATGCCCGTAAACAAGAGCATCTGGCTCGATAAGGATGAACCCCGCAAGGCTCCCGAGCCGCCGAAAAAGCCCGAGCCGCCCAAGCCCGAGCGCAGAGCTCAGGGCCGCACCAAGCGGACTATAGAGATCAAGCTCTCCGACGATATGCAGAAAAAGCTGGCAGCCGCAAGACAGGGCGAGAACAGCCGTCCCCGCGAGGAGGAGCAGAGCGTGAGCAGGAGCCGCGTCCGCCCCGAGGGGGAGCAGAGCGTGAGCAGGAGCCGC
>CAMOFU010000166.1 GCA_946613705.1 uncultured Clostridia bacterium | reverse complement strand
TCATATGATCCGTCGGGCAGCATAGCAATAATCGGTCAGTTCATTCACAGAAATGTATTGAAATGTGTCGGCGGCTGTGGTATAATTAGGATACCGTAATATCGATCAAGGAGGTCACACCATGTTTATGAACACACCTGTTGTAAAGCCCGCGATCATCGCCGTTTCGCGCGACTGCTTCCCCAAGACCCTTTCCGCGCAGAGGAGAGAGAATGTCTGTAAGGAATACGCAAAGTACGGCGAGCTGTACGAGTGCAAGGTAACGGTCGAGAACGAGACCGAGATGCTCGAAGCACTTGAAGACGTTAAGGCTGCGGGCGCAAATGCCCTTGTAGTATACCTCGGCAACTTCGGCCCCGAGACCTGCGAGACTCTGCTTGCCAAGTATTTCGGCGGCCCCGTGATGTTCGCCGCCGCCGCTGAGGAAAGCTGCGGAAAGTGCCTTGTTGACAGCCGCGGCGATGCTTACTGCGGTATGCTCAACGCAAGCTATAACCTCGCGCTGCGCGGCATCAGGGCATATATCCCCGAGTATCCCGTCGGCACACCCGATGAGGTGGCGAAGATGATAAGCGAGTTCATTCCCGTTGCAAGGGGCATCATCGGCGTGAGAGATCTGAAGATCATCTCCTTCGGCCCCCGCCCGCAGGACTTCCTTGCCTGCAATGCACCGATCAAGCAGCTTTACAATATCGGTGCCGAGATCGAGGAGAATTCCGAGCTCGACCTTTTCGCCGCATACAATGAGCATAAGGACGACCCGCGCATCCCCGATGTCATCAAGGATATGGAGCAGGAGCTCGGCGAGGGCAACAAGATGGCGGGAATACTCCCCAAGCTCGCGCAGTATGAGCTCACGCTGCTCGACTGGATGGAGCAGCACAAGGGCTCGCGCAAGTATATCTGCTTTGCAAACAAGTGCTGGCCCTCGTTCCAGACACAGTTCGGCTTCGTGCCCTGCTATGTCAACAGCCGCCTTACCGCTAAGGGCATACCCGTGTCCTGCGAGGTGGATATCTACGGCGCACTCAGCGAGTTCATCGGCACCTGCGTTTCGGACGATGTGGTGACGCTGCTCGATATCAACAACTCTGTTCCCGCCGATATCTACGATGAGGAGATCAGGGGCAGGTTCGATTACACCCAGAAGGACACCTTTATGGGCTTCCACTGCGGCAACACCGCTGCCTGCAAGCTCACCTCGGCAACGATGAAATATCAGCTCATCATGCACCGTTCGCTCGAACCCGACAGGGAGCCCGATATCTCGCGCGGCACTCTTGAGGGCGACATAATCCCCGGGGATATCACCTTCTACCGCTTACAGTCCACCGCAGATGCAAAGCTTCGCGCTTACATCGCACACGGCGAGGTGCTGCCCGTTGCCACCAGATCGTTCGGCGGCATCGGTATCTTTGCTATCCCCGAAATGGGGCGCTTCTACCGCCATGTGCTCATCGAGGGCAACTTCCCGCACCACGGCGCAGTAGCCTTCGGTCACTTCGGAAAGGCGCTCTTCAGCGTGTTCCGCTATCTCGGCTGCGAGGAGATCGGCTTCAATCAGCCGAAGGGAATGCTCTACAGGTCGGAGAATCCGTTCGCATAACAAATAACAAATCATATCGGATATTTAAAACAGAAAACAGCAGGACGATCAACCGTCCTGCTGTTGCTTTTGATCCCGGTCTGTATTTACGAGTAGTCCACAACGTCTATCCAGCGCATCAGGAAATCCTTCTCCGAGGCGATGCCCTTGTCCAGCTGCGCGGCGGCAACGATCGGCAGCCACTGCTGTACATAGCGCTTGGAGGTGCTTGTGCGGCGGCAGTATTTTTCAAGGTAAGCGTCCGCCAGCTCGGGCATATGCAGCTTGAGCAGCAGATAGGTCTTGGCAGCGTCCGCCGAAGCATTGCCCTGCCTTGCGTGACCCCAGTTGACAACGAAGGTGCCCTGCTCGTTGATGATAACGTTCTTGGGCTCAAAACTGTTGTGACAGAGCTTGATGTGCTTGGGCATGGAGTCAAGTCGGGTAAGCAGCTCGTACTTCTTGATCTCGTCTATCTGACCGAGCGACTTGATCTGGCGGGACATCTTGTCCTTCAGCTTCGAGAGCAGCGGCATATACTGGTCGTGTATCTCGATCTGCACATCTATCATCTTGTCGAGGTAGGCATCGGCCTTGTCGGGGTCTTTCCTGATGAGCTGCTCGATCGTGTCGCCCTCTATCCAGTCCATAACGTTGCACCATTTCCCGTCGATGACGAGCACCTCGTGCAGCGTAGCCATCTTTACCGACGAATTGCACAGCGTAGTCTCGACCCTTGCATGAGTCAGCGCCGCGTACAGGCACTTCTCCTTGTACTCGGGCTTCTTGTAGACGCTCACCGCCATACCGTCGGAGGATTTGTAGATATCGTAAAAATCGTTCTCCGAGATCTTTTCTTTAAGCTCCATAGCTAAATACCATCTCCTTTATCAGATCTGTTATCTATATTGTAGCACAAAATCCTGAAAAGTCAATAGATTTTTGTGCGATCTGATAATGTTTATTGATACATAACGATTTGTTTACTATTCGTTATCATATATGCTCGGAGTGATATCGGTTATTCCGAGAGAGACATAGATGCGCCTCAAACAGCGCAGACAGGGCTTGCGGGCGGGGGAGTTGTGTATAATCAATAAGAAACGGCTCAAAAAATTTATAAAGCTGTTGCAAAAAGGTAATTGACAAAAAAATAACAAACTGGTATAATAGGAGTATAATAAAGGTATAGTATACATGGGTAACACGGGGCATTGCGGCAGTGCCCATGCCCCGCACCCATGCACCCATTAATAAACTGGAGGTAAGTCATATGGCAGACTTCAAGGCTAACGGCATCGTCGATTCTGTTGAAGCTCTCGAGGCCAAGATCAAAGAGGTAAGAGAAGCTCAGAAAAAGTTCTCTACCTATTCTCAGGAGCAGGTGGATAAGATCTTCAAGGCGGCAGCTATCGCCGCGAACATGGCGCGTGTCCCGCTGGCTAAGCTGGCAGTTGAGGAAACGGGCATGGGCGTAGTCGAGGATAAGGTCATCAAGAACAACTTCGCCGCCGAGTATATCTACAACGCTTACAAGAATACGCAGACCTGCGGCATAGTTGAGGAGGATAAGCAGTTCGGCACGATGAAGGTGCTGGAGCCTATCGGTGTGGTCGCCGCGGTGATACCCACCACCAACCCGACCTCTACTGCGATCTTCAAGACAATGCTCTGCTTAAAGACCCGCAACGGCATTATCATCTCGCCGCACCCGAGAGCCAAGAAGAGCACTATCGAGGCTGCAAGGATAGTATATGAGGCTGCGGTGAAGGCGGGCGCTCCCGAGGGCATAATCGGCTGGATAGACGTTCCCTCGCTGGAGTTGACGACCCTTGTTATGAAAGAGGCGGATATCATACTGGCAACGGGCGGTCCCGGAATGGTAAAGAGCGCTTATTCGAGCGGCAAGCCCGCGATCGGTGTGGGCGCGGGCAATACCCCCGCCGTTATCGACGAGACTGCCGATATCAGGCTGGCAGTGAACTCGATAATCCATTCCAAGACCTTTGACAACGGCATGATCTGCGCCTCGGAGCAGTCGGTCATCATCGAAAAGAGCGTGTATGAGGCGGCAAAGGCAGAGTTCATTGCCCGCGGCTGCCATGTCTGCACCGATGAGGAATGCGATAAGGTAAGGCACACGATCATAATAAACGGCGCACTCAATGCAAAGATCGTCGGTCAGTCGGCTTACAGGATAGCACAGCTGTCGGGCTTTGAGGTGCCTGAGAATACAAAGATACTGATAGGCGAGGTCGAAAGAGTCGATCTCGACGAGGAGTTCGCACACGAGAAGCTCTCGCCCGTGCTGGCTATGTACAAGGCGGAAAGCTTTGACGATGCCATGGAGAAGGCAGACAGGCTCGTTCAGGACGGCGGCTTCGGCCACACCTCCTCGCTGTATGTTGATGCGGTGAGATGCCGCGATAAGATAGAGCGCTTCGCCGAGAGAATGAAGACCTGCCGTGTGCTTGTGAACACACCGTCCTCTCACGGCGGTATAGGCGACCTTTACAACTTCAAGCTCACTCCGTCGCTGACGCTGGGCTGCGGCTCGTGGGGCGGCAACTCGGTTTCCGAGAACGTCGGGGTAAAGCACCTTCTGAATGTAAAGACAGTAGCCGAGAGGAGAGAGAATATGCTTTGGTTCAGAACGCCTGAAAAGGTATACTTCAAGAAGGGCTGCCTGCCCGTTGCCCTTGACGAGCTGAAAAACGTTATGGGCAAGAAGCGTGCGTTCATCGTTACCGACAGCTTCCTGTTCAAGCACGGCTTCACCAAGCCCGTTACCGACAAGCTCGATGAGCTGGGCATAGTACACGAGACATTCTCGGACGTTGCGCCCGACCCGTCGCTCTCCTGTGCACTCGAGGGTGTAAAGCTGATAAGAGCCTTCGAGCCCGATACGATCATCGCGGTCGGCGGCGGCTCGGCAATGGACGCGGCAAAGATCATGTGGGTGCTCTACGAACACCCCGAGGCTGACTTCTATGACATGGCTATGCGTTTTATAGATATCCGCAAGAGGGTATACACCTTCCCGAAGATGGGCGAGAAGGCATATTTCATCTGTGTGCCGACCTCCTCGGGCACAGGCTCGGAGGTCACGCCGTTCGCTGTTATCACCGATGACAAGACAGGCCACAAGTATCCGCTTGCAGACTACGAGCTGATGCCGAAAATGGCTATCGTGGACACGGACATGATGATGAGCGCCCCCAAGGGTCTGACTGCCGCATCGGGTCTTGACTGCATGGTACACGACCTTGAAGCGCTGGCGTCTGTAATGGCGACCGACTTTACGGACGGCATCGCATATCAGTCGCTGAAGCAGACCTTTGAGAACCTGCCCGAGTGTGTTGAGAACGGCAGCACAGCTGTCCGTGCAAGAGAGAACATGGCGCACGCCGCAACTATGGCGGGCATGGCATTTGCGAACGCATTCCTCGGCATAGGGCATTCGCTGGCGCACAAGCTGGGAGCATATCATCATCTGCCGCACGGCATCTGCTGCGCACTTGTCATCACCGAGGTAATGAAGTTCAATGCCGACCCCGTACCGACCAAGATGGGGACCTTCCCGCAGTACGAGTATCCGAACACGCTTGCGAAATATGCTCAGGCAGCGCGTTATCTTGGGCTGTACGGCAAGGACGATCGGGAGTGCTTTGATATGCTGATCGAGAAGATCGAGCAGCTGAAGGAGACAGTCGGCTGCAAGAAGACCATTGCGGATTACGGTGTCAGCGAGGAGGACTTCTTAGCAACGCTCGACAAGATGTCCGAGGACGCTTTCGACGATCAGTGCACGGGTGCGAACCCGCGCTACCCGCTGATCGAGGAGCTGAAGGAGATCTACAGAAAGTGCTATTACGGTAAATAAACGGTCATCAGAGAACAGAATAAGATCATCCGATACAGC
>CAMOFU010000165.1 GCA_946613705.1 uncultured Clostridia bacterium | reverse complement strand
AAAGCACCCCTCCCCCGGGGGGTGCTTATGTAGTGAGGAAATGATGGTATGAAACGATTCAATGTTACGGGAATGAGCTGCGCTGCCTGTCAGGCGAGGGTCGAAAAGGCTGTGAGGGCTGTCGAGGGCGTAGAGGAGTGCGCGGTAAGTCTGCTCACGAACACCATGGGCGTTGAGGGAAGTGCAGATGACAAAGCTATCATCAGAGCCGTTGAAGATGCGGGCTACGGTGCCTCTGTCAAGGGACAGGCTCCCGCCGCGGCACGGGAGGATGAGCTTGCCGACCGCGAGACTCCGCTTCTGAAAAAAAGGCTTGCCGCATCTCTGGGCTTTCTGCTCGTGCTTATGTATTTCTCTATGGGACATACTATGTGGGGGTGGCCGCTGCCTGCGTTTTTTGACGGCAACCATATCGCGGTCGCTCTTGCCGAGCTGCTGCTTGCCGCTGCGGTGATGGTGATAAATCAGCGGTTTTTCGTCAGCGGCTTCAGGAGCCTGCTGCACCGCGCCCCGAATATGGATACTCTCGTTGCGCTCGGCTCGGGCACCTCGTTCGGGTGGAGCTGCGCTGTCCTGTTTTCAATGACCGCAGCCGCGCCCGAAAGGCAGCACAGCCTGATGCATGAGCTGTACTTTGAATCCGCTGCGATGATACTCACGCTCATAACCGTCGGCAAGCTGCTCGAGGCGAAGTCCAAGGGCAGAACGACAGATGCGCTCAGGGGGCTGATGAGCCTTGCCCCGAAGACGGCATCGGTGATAAAAGACGGCCGCGAGGTCACGGTGCCGATAGATGAAGTAAAGCAGGGGGATATCTTTGCGGTTCGTGCGGGCGAGAGCATTCCCGTTGACGGCGTGGTGACAGAGGGCAGCAGTGCCGTGAACGAATCGGCACTGACGGGCGAGAGCATACCCGTTGAAAAGACAGTCGGCGATACCGTTTCTGCGGCGACTGTGAATACCTCCGGCTATCTGCGGTGCAGGGCAACGAGGGTCGGGGAGGACACGACGCTTTCGCAGATAATAAAAATGGTGAGCGACGCGGCAGCTACGAAAGCACCGATCGCCAAGCTTGCCGACAGGGTATCGGGCGTGTTCGTGCCTGCGGTGATAGCTGTGGCAGCGGTCGTGACGGTCATCTGGCTGGCAGCGGGGCAGGAGCTCGGTTATGCGCTGGCGAGGGGGATATCGGTGCTGGTCATCAGCTGCCCCTGTGCGCTGGGACTGGCTACTCCCGTGGCAGTCATGGTCGGGAGCGGTGTGGGCGCAAAGAACGGGATACTGTTCAAGACGGCGGCATCGCTGGAGGAAACGGGAAAGATACAGATAGCAGCGCTCGACAAGACGGGCACCGTCACAAGGGGCGAGCCGCAGGTGACGGACGTTTGCCCCGCGGAGGGTGTATCTGAGCGGGAGCTGATCTCTGCCGCATACGCGATAGAGAGCCTGAGCGAGCACCCGCTTGCAAAGGCAGTGACAGGCTATGCCCGTGAGCTCGGAGAGCCCGATAAAGTCAGCGAGCTGAAGGTGCTTGCGGGCAGCGGATTGATGGGCAGGCTTGACGGCGAGGAGCTGATCGCGGGAAGCGAGAGGTTCATTACGCAGCATTTGCCGCTGACGGAGGATATCCGCAGGAGGGCGCAGCAGCTTTACGGCGGGAGCAAGACGCTGCTGTTCTTCGCAAAGGGCGGCAGGCTGCTCGGTATCATCGCGGCTGCGGACGTTATCAGAGAGGACAGCGCCGCAGCGATAAGCGAGCTGAAAAGCATGGGCATAAAGGTCGTGATGATAACGGGCGACAACGAGAACACCGCCCGTGCGATCGGTGCGCAGGCGGGAGTTGACGATGTGGCGGCGGGAGTGCTGCCCGACGGCAAGGAGGCAGTGATACGCAGGCTCGCGGAGCAGGGCAAGGTGGCGATGATCGGCGACGGGATAAACGATGCGCCCGCGCTTACCCGTGCGGACGTGGGCATAGCGGTCGGCGCGGGAACGGATATCGCGATAGATGCGGCTGACGTAGTGCTGATAAAGAGCCGCCTTTCGGACGCTGCCGCAGCGATACGCCTCAGCCGTGCGGTGCTGCGGAACATAAAGCAGAACCTGTTCTGGGCATTCATCTATAATTCGATAGGTATACCGCTGGCGGCAGGGGCGTTCATAAAGCTGTTCGGCCTTGAGCTCGATCCGATGTTCGGGGCGGCGGCGATGAGCCTTTCGAGCTTTTGCGTAGTGACGAATGCTCTGCGGCTCAATCTTATGAAAATACACTCTCCCGCGCATGACAGGCCGATGAGGCAGTCGCTCGGCGAGGTGCATATATACGGTCTTAACGATCTCAACGGTAAAGATCTAAAGGAGGAAAAAGCTATGAAGAAAACAATGAAGATCGAGGGAATGATGTGCAAGCACTGTGTGGCACACGTTACCAAGGCGCTCGAGGCTATAGAGGGAGTGACTCCCGAGGTGTCGCTCGAGGACAATGCAGCGTATCTGACACTTGACCGCGAGGTGCCCGATGAGGTGCTGACCAAGGCGGTGGTCGATGCAGGCTATGAGGTGACGGGAATTGAAGGCTGACAGCGCCGAGATGTCCCGCCTTGTAAAGACTGCCCGCGGGCAGCTCGACGGTGTGCTGAGAATGATAGAGGAGGACCGCTACTGCATCGACATATCCAATCAGCTGCTGGCGGCGATGGCGATACTGAAAAAGGCGAACCGCGAGATCATCAAGGCGCATATGAGCTGCTGCGTTCACGAGGCGATCGGTTCGGAGAGCGCCGAGCAGAAGCTGGAGGAGCTGACAGCACTGATCGAGAAGCTGTGACAAACGGGGTGATCTGATTGAACAAGCTGATAGATAAGGCTGCCGTGCTGCTGCTTTGCATTGCGGCATTCAGCTTTTCCGAGGAGCCGTGGGCACCTGTGGCGGGGCTGCTGATGTCGGCAGCGGAGACAGCGCTGCAGTGGCTGTACGCAGGGAGCGCAGTCTCATACGGGTCGATACTGGTCTTCTCTGCGATGTGCCTGCCGTTCCCCGTACTGCTGTGTGCGGCTCCGATAATGCTCTACGATGCCTCCTGCGAAAAAAAGCCGTGGCTGGCTGCACCCGCGCTGCTGGGGCTCACCGATCTCAGCGGGTTCACGTCGGGGCAGCTCGTGGTGATAACCGTGTCGCTGGCGGTGACGGTCATCTTCGCGGTGAGGCTCAACTCGCTCGAAAAAACTGTGGACACCCTCTCGTCTCTGCGTGATGAGGTAGAGGAGAAAAATCTGCTGCTCAAGGAGAAGAACCTGAGCCTTGCCGACTCGCAGGACAACGAGGTGAACCTTGCAACACTGCGCGAGCGCAACCGTATAGCCCGTGAGATACACGATAATGTGGGGCATATGCTGACAAGGTCGCTGCTTCAGGCGGGAGCGCTGAACATCATCAATAAGGACGAGCAGCTGCGTCAGCCGCTTGCCGAGCTGAAGGACACGCTCAATACCGCCATGACAAGTATCCGCGAGAGCGTCCATGACCTGCATGATGAATCGGTCGATCTCGATGCTGCCGTGCGCGAGAGCATACGCTCGGTGGACAGCAGGTTCAGAGTGAGCTTTGACAATGACAGCGAGGGAGAGCTGCCCGTAAAGCTGCGGCTCTGCTTTATCGCCGTCATCAAGGAGGGGCTCTCGAATGCCGTCAGGCATTCGGACGGCGACCGTATCATGATAACCCTTCGGCAGCACCCCGCCTTCTATCAGCTCACTGTCGAGGATAACGGCAGCTGCCCCGAAAGGCTGCCCGCAGGCTCGGGGATAGGGCTGCAGAATATGCGCGACCGCGCCGAGGCACTGGGCGGCACGATAAGCTTTACACCGTCTGCGGACGGCTTTAAGATATTCATGACCGTTCCGACGGAGCGGTGAGATCGGTTCGGGAGGATACAGACAAATGAAGATCATAGTAATAGATGACGACAAGCTTGTGGCTCTGTCGCTCAAAACGATACTCGAGAGCGAGGAGGATATCACCGTTGCGGCAATGGGCTCGTGCGGAGAGGAGGCGGTCCCGCTCTATACCGAGCACCGCCCCGACGTGATGCTCATGGATATCCGTATGCAGGGAATGTCGGGCCTTGAAGCGGGCGAGGCACTGCTCGGGAGCTTTCCCGATGCCAAGATACTCTACCTGACCACCTTCTCGGACGATGAGTATATAGTCAAGGCACTTACGATAGGGGCAAAGGGCTATATCCTCAAGCAGGACTTCGAGGGGATCGCTCCCGCGCTGCGTGCGGTCTGCAACGGGCAGAGCGTGTTCGGGGACAAGGTCATGGACAAGCTGCCCGTGCTCATGCAGAAGAAAACACAGTTCGATTACGACCGCTACGGCATCAGCGAAAAGGAGCGCGAGATCACCGAGCTCGTGGCAAAGGGCTTCTCAAACAAGGAGATCGCGGCAAGCCTGTATCTGAGCGAGGGCACCGTGCGGAACTATCTTAGCACGCTGCTCGAAAAGCTCTCGCTGCGCGACCGCACACAGCTTGCGATATTCTATTATACCGAGATCAAGGGGGACTGAGCTATGCTGCTTGTTGCTCTCGCGGTGCTGCCTGCGATAGTACTGCTCGTTTACATACACCGCAAGGATAAGATCGAAAAGGAACCTGTAGGGCTGCTCGTCAAGCTGTTCCTGCTCGGGGCGGTCATGATAATCCCCGCAGCGCTGATAGAGTATTTTTCCGATGAGGCTGTTCTTTCGGTGCTCAGCGAGAAGAGCTATGCTTATCTCGTGATAGAGAATTTTCTGCTCGTTGCACTGGTGGAGGAGAGCAGCAAGTACATTATCCTGCGGAAGACCTGGCGCGACCCGAATTTCAATTACACCTTCGATGCGGTGGTCTACGCAGTGGCGGTATCGCTCGGGTTCGCAACGCTTGAAAATATCCTGTATGTCGTGAGCGAGGGCACCATCGGCGTAGCACTCATGCGCGGCATACTTTCGGTACCGGGGCACGCGACCGATGCGGTGTTCATGGGCTGGTTCTACGGCAATGCCAAAAGATGCGAGTGCCGCGGCGACACCGTCGGCTGCTCTGCGAACAAGCGCCGCGCCCTTATCGTGCCGACGCTCGTCCACGGATTTTACGACTTCTGCCTTTCCGCAGATGAGGACTATTTCCTTTTGGTGTTTTTCGTGTTCGAGATAATCATAACCGTGACTGCCTTCCGAAAGGTGGGGCAGCTTTCCCGCGAGGATACCCCGCTGCCGATCGGCACACCGTTCGGGCAGTATGTGCGCAGCGGGCAGCAGCAGTACAGTCAGCCTTATATTTATCAGCAGTACGGTATGCAGTACGACCCCTATCGTCAGCAGTATGTGCCGTATCAGCAGCCGTATGACTCTCCGCGTCCCGATGTTATTATCCCGCCCCCGCAGCCGCTGCCTCCCCGCGCCGACGATTTCGCGAGCCGCCTTTATGAGGAGGAGCAGCGAAAAAACGGTATACGGTAAAAAAT
>CAMOFU010000164.1 GCA_946613705.1 uncultured Clostridia bacterium | reverse complement strand
CCCGTGAACTCGCCGTCCGCGAGGACCGTCCCGTGAACTCGCCGTCCGCGAGGACTGTCCCGTGAAATAAAATAACAAAGAAAAAGAGGAGGAGTTTTATTTGAGATCAAAGAAACTTACGGCGATCATTTTTGCCGCAGCACTTGCCTGCTCGGCGGCTGCGTTTGAAGCATCTGCGAGCAGCATGGCAGTGTCGGCTGCTGTTCCGAGCTGGACAACGGCAGCACAGGAGGAGACGAAGGAGCTCCTTAACATCTCGGGAGGGGAGTTCGTCTACAGCACAAAGCAGGTGTATGACGGAAAGGCCAAAACACCGAAGGTGGTAGTGAAGCTGGACGGGAAGACTCTCGTATCGGGAAGGGATTACGATATCAGCTACAGCTCGAATACCGATATCGGCAAGGGTAAGATCACGATAAAGGGCAAGGGAAATTATACGGGCAGCAAAAAGCTGACCTTCAGTATCACCGCGCCTTCGATCGCCGCGCCCTCGGCACTGAGATGCTCTGATGCCAATGTGCATATAATCTGTATGCGCTGGAACGGCACCAAGGATGCCGACGGCTATGAGCTGCAATACTACGACAGCTCGGCAAAGAAGTGGACAGGGCTCAAGACCATCGGCAAGGGCAAGCAGTATTACAAGTATTCAAACAGCGCCTTCAAGGTCGGCACTCAGTATACGATGAGGATACGCGCATACAGAACGCTGTGCGGAAAGAAGTATTACAGCAGCTGGGTCAAGGGCTACGGCACTACCGACCCCGAAAAGGTGAGCGGTCTCAAGGAGGTCGCTCCCGAGGAGAAGGGCTATACTCTCGTATGGAACAAGGCCGCAGGTGCGCAGAAGTATGAGGTGATGAGATGGTCGCCCGTGAGCGGCAAGTATGAGGTCATCAAGACCGTAAACACCAATCAGGTCACTATCAGCGACAGGACTCCCGGGCAGAAGAATACATACAAGATCAGAGCGATCAGGACCGTCAAGGGCTCCGACCTTGTCTTCCACGGCGAGAAGACCTCGATCAAGGCGACCTCTGTGTGCAGAGTGGTCACGGGAATAAAGGCAAAGACGGATTTTGATACCGTGACAATAAGCTGGGGCAAGGTGGCAAAGGCAAACGGCGGCTATGAGGTATACTATACCGATGCCAGGGGCAACAACCCGAAAACGCTTGCAACGGTAGGCTCGGGCAAGACGAGCTTTACCACAAAGAGCATACCCACAAATGCGCCGTATAAGGTCAAGGTCAAGGCGATATCCACCTACGGCAATGTCACCACCAAGAGCACATATCCCGCGGGTGTCCGCGTGCGTACCTTCAACCGCGTGAGCTATAACAGCGTGCTCGATTCCTATGTGAACAATTCTGCGATCACAATAAACAACTCTCACGGCTACAGCATACCTTCTGCGATGTACAGCAGGCTCGACCACGCGCTGAAGGATCTGGGCGGAGTAGTATCCTTTGCAATGCTCGATCTGGAGAGCGGCACGCTCATCGCAAGCCACGGCAAGACCTATATGGGCACCGCCAGCACAGTCAAGATGCCGTTCATGCTCTACTGCCTGCATGAGATGGAGGACGGCTATCCGACGATGGACACGACTATGACCTACACCTCCGCAGACTATCACGGCGGCTCGGGCATAATCCAGACCTATAACTACGGCACCGTGCTGACAAACAGGGATATCTTTGAGACTATCTTCACCTACAGCGACAATATCGGCCTGTATATGTTACAGCGCGAGTTCGGCATAGACGGTTACAACAGGTACATCTCCTCGCTCGGATGCAGGACCTCGATGAGCTACTATAACCGCTGGGGCATCATCTGTGCGACCGATTCCGCGAAGGAATGGATACAGATGTACAACTACTTCAAGACGGGCAAGTACGGCGACTATATGAGAGACGGTATGTCCCGCACCTGTGCATCGAGCTTCCGCAACGGGCTCGGAGACAAGTACACCGTATACTCCAAGTGCGGCTGGACAGAGACCTATCACCACGACACCGCTGTTATCGAGGCTGAGCACCCCTATGTGCTTATCGGCTTCACCGACCGCGTGAGCGGTCCGAGACTTATGGAAGTCTCCCGCGCTGCCGACGAGATACACAACGATCTCTGGAATTACTTCCTCGGCAAATAATAACAGTATCAGACAAACAAAATATCCGCCTGCAATGATGCTCTTTTCATTGCAGGCGGATATTGTTTCCTGTGTGCTTTTTGTTCAGTGTTTACCAGCCCATGTCCATCAGCCAGTTGTTGAGGGTGCGCTCTCTGTCACGCAGGGAGGAGGGGCTCTCATAGCTGCCGAGAGTTATCTCGCTGCGGATAGTGCCGTCCATGATGTAGAGCACCCGCGAGCATTTGGCGGCAACGTGGGAATCGTGTGTTACAAGCATTATCGTCGTGCCCTCCGAGTTGAGGCGGATAAGCTCGTCGGTCACCTCCTCGGAGGAGGTGCGGTTGAGCGCACCCGTCGGCTCGTCTGCAAAGATGACAGAGGGGGAGTTTATCATGCTGCGGGCGATGCAGGCTCTTTGAAGCTGTCCGCCCGAGACCTCGTTGATATCGTTGTCCGCAAGCTCGCGGATACCGAGCTTGTTCATAAGCTCCAGTCCGCGCTGCTGTTTCTCACTGCGGGAGGACTTGTCCTTCTCCGAGCGTACCGCGGGGAGGATTATGTTATCCAGCAGCGAGAGGTTTTTGAGCATATACATCTGCTGGAAGATAAAGCCCATCTCATCGAGCCGCAGCTCGGCAAGCTCGTTCTTTTTCAGAGAAGAGATGTCCCTTCCCCTGAACTTCACCTCGCCCGAGGTCATGCTGTCCATGCCCGATACGGTGTAGAGCAGTGTGGATTTGCCCGAGCCCGAGGGACCCATAACGGCTACCATCTCGCCCTCGTTCACCGTGAAGTTCACGTTTTTCAGAACATTGTTCTGTCTCTTGTTGATGATGTATGTCTTGCAGAGGTCCTTGACTTCTATCACGCTGTTCATATCATTCGCTCCTTATTCTTGATTTTATTCAATGTTCGCCGCATCGGACGCTTTTATCGTTTTGGTGTAGAGTGCTGTCAGGAAAGCTCCCGTTATCACCGCTGCCAGCACCATGAGCGGGTAGATGCAGAAGATCTCAGCGGGCTTTATCAGGTATTCCACGCCCTCGACTGCACCCATGATACCGAAGATCGGGTCTATTATCAGCTTGGTGAGGGGCAGGCAGAGCGCTGCCGAGAATGCTGCCGCGATGAGCGCTACGACCGCAAAGCGGACGGTGTGCTGTGAGACTATCATGCTGTCCTTTATGCCGAGTGCCTTCATCAGTGCGATCTCGCTCTTTTCCTTGGTGATGAACGAGCGCTCCATAAGCACCGCGATCATTACTACTATTATCAGGGTGAGTATCAGCACAAGGTCCTTGACGGCTGCTATCATATCGGAAACGCCCGTGGTGGAGTTTACGAACTCGGCTGCGTTCTGGACGATATCGCTGCCGAAAAGGTCATTGAGCTTTTCCTTGCGCTCCTCTATCGTTTTTGCATCGGGATCATCGTCGAAGTCTATCTGGAAGCCGAAGGCAGACATCATATCCTTTGTACTGATCGGAACGTCCTCATGCAGCCTGCCTATAGCGCCTGCGTTGTCCATGCTCTGGAATACAGCCGTGAGCAGGTATTCGTCTGTCTCTCCGCCGATAGTGAGCTTTACCTTGTCCCCGATATCAAAGCCGAACATATCGCATATCAGCGGGGAGCAGGCAAATTCATGCTCATTCTGCGGGGCAGAGCCGCGCTCATAGACATAATCCGAGGCCTTTGTCTCGCCGCACCACAGCATAGTGATGTTCTGCTTTACTCCGCCGAACTCAGCGGGTATCTTATACCATGTTTCGATATGGACGTTTCCGGGCATCCCGTTGTCGGCAAGCAGCTGCTCATATTCACTCAGCTTGTTTTCGACCCCGTTTTCAACACCCATGATATCCAATACCACCGAGCTGTCGGTGAAGTACAGGTCGCTTTCCGTTACCCCGAAGAGGAACAGCAGCTTGTCGCTCCTGAGAGTGTTGGCTGTGTTGGCGAGTATCATGATAAGCAGCATACATACCGTGAAGATAAAGGTTATCAGTCCGTAGCGCTTGGGTGAAGACACCACATCATTGAGCGGCAGGAACGTACCTGCTGCGAGCCTGCTTTTCCCGAGGCTCATAAAGCTTCTCCTGCGGAAGCGCTCTCCCGTCTCTCCGCTCCTTACGGCATCTATCGGAGAGAGCCTTGTGATCCTCCTTGTGCAGCCGTAGCAGAAAAGCACGATCACTCCGACCACCGCCGCGGCGGAAACTATACCGATGAGCTTTTCACTGTCGTTTCCGAGCACCATTGATTCGGTCGCCGAGCCGAGCATCATCTCACCGAAGGGAATGCTTGCAAAGTATCCTATCACCGCACCGATGACCGAGATGGCGAGATATTTGGTGATGTAGATGAAACGGATATGTCTGTTCCTTATGCCTATCGCCTTCATGACTCCGATCTCGCGGAACTCCTCCGAGATCGTGAAGCCGATAGTGAAGCGCAGCACTATGAATGCTATGAGTATCAGTATCACCGATACCACCAGCAGCATCGCCGCCACAAGTATCTCCATTATATAGGTCATGCGGATAAGGCTCTCGGTACCGTCGAACAGGATCGCAGTGCTGACCGAGGCAGCCTTTTCTATCTGTTTGTTGTCGCCCTTTACATAGAGTATCTCGCCCATGTGCTCCGGAGCATCGGCATCGCTGAGATAGTCAAGGTAGTCGCTTTCATTTATTATGATGCGTGGGTTGTGCATAAAGTTTGAGCCTAAGAATGCGTCCTTAGCTCTGCCGTAGTATTCGAGGGTCTTTGTCTTGCTGCCGACCTTTATGTCGATCTTATCGCCCGGCTCAACGCCCGAATCAGCTGCAAAGGTTCCCGTCATATAGAACCTGCCCTGCGGCACGGAGGTTATGACGTTGTTGTCTGTATCAAAGAATTTTATCACAGCATGGTCTATCGACATGACCATTGAAGCGTTGTCAAAATCGATAGCCTTCCTGCCGTCCCTTGTTATATCACCCGCGGCGTTGTAGAGCAGCTCCTCGCGCTGCAGCTCTGTGACTGCGGGGTCCTCCGCGAGGATATCCCCGAGCGGTGTTTCCCCGTTTCGCTTGATCGTCAGGAAGAAGTGGTCTACTTCACTGATGCCTGCCTTCTCGAAGTAGTAGTCGATGCCGCCCGTCACCGTGATGATGTTGTTGACGCTCGAGGCAGCGAACATGGTGGAGAGGATAATGAACAGCAGCAGGATTATGTTCATTGTCCTTTTTCTTTTGATGTCCTTTTTCAGTATCCGAAAAAACATTTTCCGTCCTCCTTATCGCAGTGCTTTCCTTCTGTGACTATATCATAGCACGGAAATTATTAAATAATCCTTAACTGCGGAAAAGTGTCCCTGTCAGACAGTGACCCGAATAATT
>CAMOFU010000163.1 GCA_946613705.1 uncultured Clostridia bacterium | reverse complement strand
AGCCTGTTGATAATAACGAGACTGCACCTGCCGTAAAGAGTTCAAAGGATCTTGTCATTTCTATAGCTGCGATCGCTGCTGCGGCGGCTATAGGGATCGGCGTTTGCATTTATGCGTTTACCTCTTCTAAGGATAACAGCGCAGATCCTATAAAGCAGGACACACAGACCACACCTATCACCTCGGTATCAACAGAAGATACCGCTTCGGCTCCCGAGACTGTGATATCCGATACTGAAGAAGTTACGACTGCTTCTGCGACTGTTACAACTGTATCGACCACAACTGCTGCTGCAAAAACAACTACAACTACAACTACAACGACAACCGCAGCGACTACAGAAACGACTGCTGCAGCGACCACGGCTGCACCTGAGACAACAACCACAGCAGCGGTAACGGAACCGCCTGCCGTGAAAGCAGTGTATGCGAATGATCTGCTAAACCTAAACTATTATAAACTTAACGAAAGTCTGAATTACAATTTCAGGGAACAGATCATTTCGGCAGGGCAAAGCGCGGCAATGGGGATCCTGAATTTTGATGTGTTCCCTAACATTATAATTGGTTTTGATGCGGCCGATACATCGCGGATATTCGGAGATGCCATGCCTTCTGTATTGAATGTACTGCCAAACGGTTATATCAATAAAGATATAATGGTCGGAATGACCTATAATGAGCTGAAAGAAAAACTGAACTTTGAGGGCGTTCAGGGAGACAACGATACATACGGCTGGAGAGCAATGGTCAGGATAGACGGAGTATTATGGGGGATACAGTTTGATATACCGAAGGAAAGATCGGATGAGCTGTGGGAAAAGAAATCAGAGCTTGCCCCGACAATTGATGATCCCAACCCGATATTCGATGTCAGCGATATAAATCCCAAGAGCGATCTTGCATTTTATATTCGCAGTATTCAGGATTGGGATCCGTGATCCGTTCAGCTGAATGAGATCGGTTCGGGACGTGTAATAATGATCTGATGCATAGGATATGTGCTTTGCGTAAGCTTTTGGGGTACAGATCGATTTACACTTTAATGAGGATTATCCCTGTGTTTCATTTCCTGCGCCTCTGCCCGAAAACAAATGGCGGCAGCCGACTTGATGGTCGGCTGCCGCTTTTTTGTTTGTGTAATATAAGCTGCTGTCGGTCAGCCTGCGCCGAGCAGCCTTTTGTATATCTCGTGGTCGTCATCTTTAAAAACGTTGAAGATGACCTGTATATCATGAGCTTTGAGGAACTCCCTGACTGTGTGTACAGCGATCTCTGCTGCTTTGTCCTGCGGAAACCCGAACACCCCCGTTGAGATACAGCAGAAGGCTATCGACTGTACATTATTTTGTACAGCAATTTCCAGACAGCTTTTGTATGAGCTTTCAAGAAGCCTGCAATGCTCGTCCGTGAGCCGTCCCTGTACGATCGGGCCGACCGTGTGTATAACATAGTCGCAGGGCAGGTTATAGGCGGGAGTGATCTTCGCTTTGCCCGTGGGCTCCTCATGACCCTGCGCTTTCATTATCTGCCCGCATCTATATCGCAGACGCACTCCCGCAAAGGTGTGTATGCAGTTGTCGATACAGCTGTGACACGGCTGCCAGCAGCCCGTCATTCCCGAATTTGCTGCATTGACGATCGCTCCGCAGCTGAGGGTGGTGATATCTCCCTTCCAAAGATATATCCTGTCCTCAACAGGCGAAAGCTCGGAGATATGCGTGATACCCTTTTGCTCGTTCAGGGCGGTGAGATACTCGTCCTCTGCGAGCAGGTAAGCCTCGTCCGCCTTCATAACGGGACGTATATTCACAAGGCTGCGGTAAAGACGGAATCTGTCCTCCTCGTTCTCGGGTATCTCTATTCTGCCGAGATCGTTCCTCTCCGACAGAAGATAGTTTATCAGGTCATAAAGTTTGTCCATAGCTCATGCCCTCCTGCTTGATCCTGTGTACACTCTGCTGGTGTCCCTTACAATTATAGCACACATTCGTAAGGTTGTAAAGATACAGAAGCTCAACATGATGATCGGCATTTGTGTATCTCCTCAGACAGAGATCGCTTGACAAAATTTTATTTGCTGTTATAATTATATTGGTGTAGTTAGCATTGAGCTTTATGGTGGGAACTCTGTCTTATGCAGAGGATGTCCCGTTTTAGCGAATGAGGAGGAATTTTTATGAAGATCACATATGAAAACAACACTGCAACTATCTGCCTTGACGGCAGAATAAGTGTGAACAACGCTCCCGAGATCGAGAAGGAGATATTTGCGGCGGTTGAAGGTAAAGACGGTCATATCGTTATTGATGCGGATAAGCTTGAATACATATCGAGCGCGGGGCTCCGTGTGCTGATGAAGCTTGCGCGTTTGCGGAAAGAGAAGCTGACTGTATTAAATGTTTCACGCGATGTTTACGATATTTTCGAGACAACAGGCTTTACCGAGATATTTGATGTACGCAAGGCGCTGCGCAGTGTCTCGGTCGAGGGCTGTCAGGAGATAGGCTCGGGCGGGTACGGGACTGTTTACCGTCTTGACGATGAGACTATCATCAAGGTATATAATCGCAGCTCGCTTGACGTAGTAGAGACCGAACGCATCATGTCTCAGAGAGCCTTCGTGAACGGTCTGCCGACTGCTATCCCCTACGATACCGTCAGGGTCGGGGACAAGTACGGTGTTGTGTATGAAATGCTCGAAGCCCGTACTGTGGCACAGCTGCTTGATGCCGCCCCCGATAAGCTCGAGGAATACATCAAGCCGTATGCTGCCGCGCTCAGGGAGTATCACGGTATTGAAATTCACGATGAGCTGTTCAATGATAAGAAGCAGCTGTTTTACGGCACTGCCGATATTGTTGCACCCTATCTCACCGAGGAGGAGAACGTTCTTATCAGGAGCTATCTTGACAGCATTCCCGACCGCAGGACGTTTATCCACGGGGACTATAACCTTAAAAATGTTATGGTAAAGGACGGCGAGCTCATGCTCATAGATATCGGTGATGCGGGTGTCGGCCACCCTGCATTCGATCTGGCGGGTGTTTGGCTTTTCTGCCACTACACCAAGAAGGCGCAGCTGCCGCCCGAGGAAATAAGGCGGCTAATGGGTTTCGACCCCGAGCTTTCCGAGAAGGTGTGGGACGTTTTCTGCCGTGAGTATTTCCTCACCGACGATCCCGAGAAGCTTTCTGATTACAGCGAAAAGATCAAGCCGCTTGCGTTGTTCACCGTTGCCTATCACGGCATACGCCGTTCGGCAGGGCAGAGCGAAGAGGTGATGCAGAAAAGAGTCGATCATCTGATAAGAGGTAATCTTATGCCTGCGATCAGGAGCAGCGCTGCAATAGATTTCTGAATTGAATGAACGACCAATAAATAAGGAAACGGGCTGCTTATTCTGCTGATACAGAAAAGAGCGATCAGTCCGCTCACAAAGGTCAAAAACGGAACGAAGCAGCCCGTAAATGCCCCCTCCATGCATCACGGATACGGTGCGTGAGGGGGCATTGATATGAATAAAGGATAAGGAAAAAAATAAGAACATGAAAACAACCAAGCAGCCTATTTTGATAAAGGTTTTTAACAGCGGCTATCTGATCGCGCTGCTGCTGTTTCTCGCAGGCTCGATCGGTTCGCTTTGCGACGGCGTGATCGCTTCAAAGGGTCTTGGCGTGGCGGAGCTTGCAGCTATAGGAATAGTCTATCCGTATACCAAGGCCATGGAGTGCATTTCTCTTATGTTTTCGAGCGGCGCTCAGGTAATTATCGGACGTAAGATCGGGCAGAGCAGATTTGATGAGGTGTCGAAGGTGTTCTATACCTCGCTTGCATTTACTGCCGTTCTGTCTGTTTTGATCGCTGTAGTGATGAGCATTTTTGCCGCTCCCGTTTCAAGGCTTTTCGGTGCAGGCACCGAAGAGCTGCTCCGCCCGACGGTCGATTATCTCGTTTCTCTCGCGCTGGGCGCACCCGCGCATCTTCTTACGCTTTATCTTATACCGCTGTTTCAGCTCGATGAAAAAAAGAAGCTCATCAATGCAGCTACAATTGTCATGACCGTGATAAACGTCGGGCTGAACATCATTTTTGTCCTCAACGGCATGGGCATAAAGGGCATAGGGTATTCCACATCTATCAGCTATTACGCTGCCCTTATCATTCTGTCTGCTCACTTTTTCGGCAAGAAGAACGGCGTTCTCCTTAAAGGCGGATTCTCTGTGAGCAAGACTTATCTGATACAGACAGTCAGAGAGGGGACACCGACTGCTTTCAAAAACGTTTCTTCTATCATCTTCAATACGGCTGTGAACAATATGATATCCATGACGGGCTCGACCGAGGCAATGGCTGCGTTTTCCGTCTATAAGATGACAAAGTTCATTTTCCTTTCGGTATCGGAGGCGATAATCAACCCCGTAAGAATGATACAGTCGATGCTCAGGGAGGAAAAAGATAATAAGATGCTGAAAAGGATATTCAGGTATTCGATGATGAAGGGTGTCGGCTTTTCGGCTTTGCTGTGCCTGCTGCTCTGCGTTTTCGGCAGAACGGCTTATTCCTTTATGGTGTCGGGCGCAGTGCTTGACGAGACTATGACACTGATGTACAGTACTGTGATCGTCTATATACTCAACTCCGTCGTGTGCTATTATCTGGCATATTTTCAGGCGATAGGCAAACACAAGCTCGTGTATTCCATTTCTGTCGTACTCAACATCGGCACGCTGCCTGTGTTCTATCTGCTTGCCCGTGCATTCGGCTCCAAGGGCGTGTGGGCAGGCTTCGCGGTGCAGTTTGTCATCATTTCGGCATATGTGCTTATATGCGCTCTTGTCCTCGGAAGGAAAAACAAGGGCATAGTCAATAAGCTGCTCGTTATCCCCGCGTCGGGATCCGAAAACTATAAGACCTATGATTACCATATCGAGTCGGAAGAGGACGCAAGGGCAGCCGCTGCTGATTTTTCCGAGTTGTGCAGGGGAAGTATTGCCGAAAGGAAAAAAGCCTACTTTTGCAGCCTTTCATTGGAGGAGATCGTGTTTAACATACTCGAGTATCAGAAGGCAAACAACGAACCCGACCCGAATATAGATGTTCACATAGTTATCCTCGGAGGGGACAGAATGATAATGAGGGTGAAGGATTGCAGCAAGGAGCGCGACCCGTTCGTGAAGTATGAATACAGCAGGACAGGCGACGATCTTGAAAATCTTGGCATCAGGATAATCAAGTCACTGGCTGAGGATATAAAGTATTCGTTTGTTTACGGCGTTAATTTTATTACTATCACGATTTGATCGGTCATCTGTAAGAAAAAAGTGCATTGCTGAGCCGCTGCTTATTATCAATTCTGTTATTTCCAAATAAAATAAAATAAAACACAAATAAAACAACTATAAAATCATTGACAAGTCTGCTGTGTTGTGATATAATTAATATATCATTAATTTTTATTATATTATTAATTTTCAGGAGGTTTAAACATGAAAATTTTACGCAGATCTGCTGCTGCGCTGACAGCG
>CAMOFU010000162.1 GCA_946613705.1 uncultured Clostridia bacterium | reverse complement strand
CTGTCACCTCGCCCTTTTCAAGAGCATACTTTTCGAGATCCTCCATTGTCACCTTGCCGTCGATGATATCCTTGCCGATGCCTGTCTTCCAGGAGGCATATCTGTCCTCTACGAACTTGTCGAGTCTGCCGTCCTCGATCAGCTTGACTGCGATCCTCAGACCAAGCGCAAATGCGTCCATACCCGCGATATAGCTGTAGAAGATATCCTCCTTGGTATAGCTGCCGCGGCGAGCCTTGGCATCGAAGTTCAGACCGCCGTTGGTGAAGCCGCCCGCCTTCAGCACTTCGTACATACAAAGCGCAGCATCGTATACATTTGTGGGGAACTGGTCGGTATCCCAGCCGAGCAGAGCATCGCCCTGATTAGCGTCGATAGAACCGAAGAAGCCGTTGTCTCTTGCAACTCTCAGCTCATGCTGGAAGGTGTGCTGTGCAAGTGTAGCATGGTTAGCCTCGATGTTCATTTTGAAATCCTTGTCAAGGCCGTACTTGCGCAGGAAGCCGATAACGGTAGCGGTATCGAAGTCATACTGATGCTTGGTAGGCTCCTTGGGCTTGGGCTCGATATAGAAATCTCCGTCATAGCCCTTGCTCCTTGCATAGTCAACTGCCATTCTCATAAGCCTTGCCATGTTGTCGAGCTCAAGACCCATGTTGGTGTTGAGCAGAGTCTCATAGCCCTCACGGCCGCCCCAGAAAACATAGCCCTTGCCGCCGAGCTTTATCGTAGAGTCGATAGCCTTCTTGATCTGAGCGGCAGCATATGCGAATACATCGGCAGAAGGAGATGTGCCTGCGCCGTGCATATATCTCGGGTGATCGAAGCACTTGGCGGTGCCCCACAGCAGCTTCTTTGAAGGATCAGCCTTCATCTTCTCCGCCACATAGTCAACGATCTCGTCGAACTTGGCATTTGTCTCGGCAAGAGAGCCGTACTCGGGCGAGAGGTCACGGTCATGATAGCAGAAATAGTCGATAGAGAGCTTATCCATGATCTCGAACGCAGCATCTACCTTAGCCTTGGCTCTTGCCTCGGGAGCGGTCTCTCCCCAGGTCTTGTCAGCGGTACCCACGCCGAACATATCGGTGCCGTCGCCGCCCATGGTATGCCACCACGAAAGAGCGAACTTCAGCTGCTCGCGCATTGTCTTGCCGCCGACCACCTCGTCGGGATCGTAATACTTGAATGCCAGCGGATTTGTAGATGCGGGACCCTCATAAGGGATCTTGGGGATGTTTGCAAAAAACTCAGCCATAATAATACCTCCAAAACAATATGTGTTTTACGCACAAAAACAATCTGCGTAAAAACGTTTACAATATAATAATACACTAAAACCGTACTGTTTGTCAATACGGTTTTAAACATTTATATAAAATTTAACATTACGGTTACCGTCTTGTCTGCTGCTATGTGCTTTTCAGTGTGCAGACAACAAGGTGGAACGGGTCGCCCCAGCGAAGGGTATAGCCGCTGTTGCCAACTCCCCTGCTGACGAACATCGTGCTGCTGTCGAGATCGTATCTGCCGCCCGTATACTTCGGGAAGAATCCCTGCCCCGGGGCATAGAGCCCCTTGATGAACGGCAGGCGTATAAGCCCTCCGTGCGCATGGCCGCAGAACACAAGATCGGCACGGGAATTGCGTCTTTCCGACTGCTTGACGATCGTTTCAAAATCCTCGGGGTAGTGGTGCAGCCAGATAACAAAGTCCTGATAATCGGGCATAGTGCGGATAAACTCGCCGAAATTGCTTGAATCGGGCGAAGAGACCGTACCGCAGAGGAGCACGCTGCTCCCGCCGCGTTCAAGTGTCGTATATTTATTCTCCAGCACGGTTATGCCGTTTTTCTTGCAGCATTTGCGCATACTGTTGCGGTCTTCCTTGGAGAGTGCATAGTCGTGATTGCCCCACACAAGATAACAGTCCGCAATTTTGGACACTTTCTCCAAAAAAGCATTTGCCTTTCCGATATCCGTCCTTATGCTGTCGGCGATATCGCCTGTGAGGAAGATATAGTCGGGCTTTTCGTCCCTTATCTTGTTCAGCAGCCTGTCGTCATAGCTGCCGCCGTGGTTATGGTAGTCCGAGATCTGGACGATCTTCACCCCGTCGAAGCTTTTGGGCAGCTCACTGCTCTCATACTCGAACCGCTCGACCTCTATGTATAAATTGGATCTGATAAACTCAGCAACGATCAGCACCAGCAGCACTATGATAACAGTCAGCACCCTGCGCCTTTTCGTATGCGATTTTGAGCCGCTCAGACCTGCTGAATTGAACTCATTCGTGAACACTCTTTCTTCTGTATTCAAGATAAGCCTCCAATATAACGGTCGCGGCAACGGTATCTACCACCGCCTTGCGTTTTTTGCCTCTGACATTTACCTCATTGAGTATACCGTGAGCCGAAACGGTAGTCGAGCGCTCGTCCCACATATTCACAGGTATCTCGGTCAGCTGTGAGAGCATCTGTGCGAATGCCTCGCACTTTTCCGCACGCGGGCCCTTAGAGCCGTTCATGTTCAGCGGCAGCCCGACGATCACCTCGCCGACCTCATACTGCTCTGCCATATGCGCGACCTTCATAGCGAGCATCTGTGCATTTCGTTCCTCTATAGTGCCTATAGGTGAAGCGAGGAACTCTGTCCTGTCACAGACTGCAAGGCCTGTTCTTGCATCGCCGTAATCGACTGCCATTATTTTCATGCCTTCCGTCTCCTTTGCGGTATGTAAGTCTGTATCAGTTTTTCAGCGAATGCAGCGGTGCGGGTATCTGACCGCCGCGCCCGATAAACTTCGAGGGGGATTCCTTTCTCACGGGCATAACGGGGCCGCAGCCGAACAGTCCGCCCCAGTCAAGCTCCTCGCCGATCTTCTTGCCGATAGCGGGGATCACTCTGACGGCGGTAGTCTTTGTATTGACCATTCCTATAGCCGCCTCGTCCGCTATTATCGCCGCGATGGTATCTGCGCTCGTATCCCCCGGAATAACGATCATATCCAGACCCACCGAGCATACAGCGGTCATCGCCTCGAGCTTCTCTATCGAAAGCGTGCCTGCCTTGGCTGCATCTATCATTCCTGCGTCCTCGGACACGGGGATAAACGCTCCCGAAAGTCCGCCTATGCGCGAGCAGGCCATGACTCCGCCCTTCTTCACCGCATCGTTCAGCAGGGCAAGCGCGGCGGTAGTGCCGTGAGTGCCGCAGCGTTCAAGGCCGATCTCCTCGAGGATATGCGCCACCGAGTCACCTACTGCGGGAGTGGGGGCAAGCGACAGGTCAACGATACCGAACGGCACGCCGAGCCGCTTTGAAGCCGTAACTCCAACCAGCTGACCGACTCTTGTGATCTTATAGCTGATCTTCTTTATAACGTCGGCTATCTGAGTGATATCGGCATCGGGGTATTTTTTCAGTGCAGCCCGCACGACACCCGGCCCCGATACGCCCACATTTATCATGCAGTCGGGCTCGCCCACGCCGTGATAAGCGCCCGCCATGAACGGATTATCCTCTACCGAATTGCAGAACACGACAAGCTTGGCAGCACCGAAGCAGGCATGATCCACGGTCTTCTCCGCGCACTCACGGACTATCCTGCCCATCAGCTTACAGGCATCGAGGTTTATGCCCGCCTTTGTGGAGCCCACGTTTACCGACGAGCACACTCTCTCGGTGCAGGCGAGCGCCTCGGGTATCGACTCGATAAGCTCTGTGTCGCCCGCAGAGAAGCCCTTCTGCACCAGTGCGGAATACCCGCCGATAAGGTTCACCCCGACAGCCTTTGCAGCCCTGTCCATCGCCTTTGCGAACGGCACCGGCGAGCAGTGGCAGGCTGCGGAAACAATAGCGATCGGTGTTACCGAGATACGCTTATTGATTATCGGTATACCGAACTCCTTCTCTATCTGCTCACCGACCTCGACAAGCCTTGCCGCCTTCTCGGTGATCTTGTTATAGACCTTTTCGCACGCCTTGTCTATATCAGCGTCGATACAGTCAAGCAGAGAGATGCCCATTGTTATCGTGCGGATATCAAGGCACTCCTCCTGTATCATGCGAATGGTCTCAAGCACATCATAGGTATTAAGCATTACTTTACTCCCTCCGCGTCAGATATGGTGCATACAGTTGAAGATATCCTCATGCATAGTGTGTATCTTCAGTCCCATAGAATCGCCGAGCGCCGCGAGGTCGTCAGCAAGCGAAGCAAAGTCGCCCGACAGCTTGGAGATATCAACGAGCATTATCATCGCAAACAGCTCCTGAAGCACGCTCTGGGTGACCTCCATCACATTTGCGTTATGCTCTGCACACTTTGTACTTACCTTTGCAAGAATGCCCACAGCATCCTTGCCGATCACAGTTACTACTGCTCTCATATCATCTACCGCCTTTCGGTTAATCTGGTCAACATCATAATAACTATTATAGTATATTTCCGCCCGAACGTCAAGGGTGTCTGCCGTTCTTATCGTCATTCATGTCGTCGGGGCGCTGCATGGGTATGCCCGCCTTCTTAATGGCTATCCTCATGAACACGGGCGTGAGCAGGAAGATCAGCACGAATGCGACCGCAAAGCAAAGCGCCAGTGAGCCCAAGAACATCGGCAGGAACGGCATTTTTGCGCCGTTGGCTGTTGCCTGCTTATAGGCTATGAACACCATGGCAAGCGTGATGGCGGGAGTATATATCAGGTCGGACACCAGCGTCTCGACCAGCCTTGTCCCGAGCCTGCCCTGCTTCAGACCGAGCTTTTTGCCGAGCCCGTCGTTCACCCTTTTCATCGGCACCAGCAGCCCTATCACCATACTGATGACAAAGCTGATCGCAAAATTGATAAGCAGCGCGATGATGAACCGAGGCACTGTATAAGAGGTCTTGGAAAGCGAGCTGAGCAGCCCCGTGAGCGACAGGCAGAAGCTGAGTGCCGCACCCATCAGAAGGCTCATTATCATGCCGACTTTTTTCATATCATCTACTTCCTTTCGGCAGCCGCTGCTGCTGATATTATTTTATCAAAATATGCCCCCGATGTCAAGTGTCTTAATGCCGCCGCGATCGGGATAGTGCGGGAGGGAAGGATAACCGCGCTGACGGGCCGATCGATCTTGCAGCCTGTTTTAATCCGCCTCTTGCTCGCCGTACTTTTCGCGCAGGCGGTCAAGAGCCATCTCAACTCCCGTCTTGCCCTGATCCTCGGGGTTGAGATCCACGTCCTTGGTATGGAGCTTCCATTCGGAATCCTCGGGGAGCATAAAATATGCCGCATTATGCTCCTGCCACTCAAATGCCATATCCTCGGCGGTACGGAAGCTCTCGCCGTCGGCTCCGTGCAGCGGGTGAGCATTTATCAGCGCCTGACATATGATCTCCAGATCCGCTTGGGTGGTGATACGGTAGGAGTCGATTATCTTCCAGTTTTCGTAGGTGTATACCGCCGAAAAGCTCTCGCCGCCGTAGGTGAAGATATAGTTCGTCCCGCTGCCGTCGGTGTCATACAGGCCTATATCCTCGGGGGAGGACAGTATGCCCTGCTCCTCCTCGGAGCTTTCGGACGTATCGGACAGAGTGTCCGCATCGGACAAAGTGTCCGTATCGGAC
>CAMOFU010000161.1 GCA_946613705.1 uncultured Clostridia bacterium | reverse complement strand
ACGCGGGATATATTTAATTTTCATTTCAAAGAACTTTTGTTCTATTGCACAAAAATATGTGTTCCCGATTTTGCAGATCGCCGAAAAATCTCAACAGGATATCAACAACCGTTGACACTCGAACATATGTATGATATACTGAACATACAGTTAAAGCGAGGTGACGATCAGCAATGAACACGAAGAAGGAACGGATATATATGTGCATCGACCTGAAAAGCTTCTACGCATCGGCGGAATGTGCGGACATGGGGCTTGACCCGTTCACGACGAATCTTGTGGTAGCCGACCCTTCGAGGGGCCCGGGGGCGATATGTCTGGCGATAACGCCTGCGATGAAGGAGCTGGGGGTAAAGAACCGCTGCCGTCTCAACGAGATACCGCCGAGCGTGGAATACGTCACGGCGCTGCCGCGGATGAAGCTTTATATGCACGTTTCGGCGCAGATCTACGGGATATATCTCAGGTACATAGCGCCCGAGGACATACACGTCTACTCGGTGGACGAGGTGTTCATAGATGCCTCGCCGTATCTGAGGCTGTACGGGAAAACGCCGAAGGAGCTTGCGGTGATGCTGATGGACGAGGTGTTTGCCGAGACACACATCACGGCGACGGCGGGCATCGGGACGAATATGTTTCTGGCAAAGGTCGCGCTGGACATCACGGCGAAGCACGTTCCCGACCACATAGGCATACTTGACGAGGAGGAGTTCAGGCGGACGGTATGGTATCATCAGCCGCTGACGGACATCTGGGGCATAGGCGGCGGGACGGCGCGGCGGCTGGAGAAGTACGGGGCGAGGTGTCTGCACGACATCACCACCCTGCCCGAGAAGCTGCTTTACAAGAACTTCGGGGTGAATGCGCGGTACCTGATCGACCATGCCTACGGGCGGGAGGACTGCACGATCGCGGAGATACAGGGGTACGAGACGAAGACGAAGTCGCTCTCCAACAGTCAGGTGCTGTTCCGCGACTACGGCAGGCGCGAGGCGCTGACGGTGCTCAAGGAAATGATCGACGGGCTGGTGACCGAGATGATCGCAGCGGGGCTGTACACCGACCATGTTTCGGTATTCGTCGGCTACTCGGGGTGGCACTCGGCGGGCACGGGCGGCAGCAGGAAGCTTGCGGGCGGGCACACCGACTCATACCGAACGATAGAGGCGGAGATAGAGGGCATCTACGAACGGACGACCCGCTATCACGAGCCGATACGCCGACTTGGGATAAGCTTCGGGAACCTTACGAACGAGCCGTTTCACAACCTCTCGTTTTTCGAGGACTTTGAGAAGGCGGAACGGGAGCACAGCATACTGAAGGCAGTTTCGGTCATAAAGGAGCGGTTCGGAAAAAACGCGATACTGCGCGGCATCAGCTATCAGCGTGAGGCGACGGCGCGGGTACGCAACACACTTGTGGGAGGACACAATGGCTGACAGATCACGGGCAGACAGGGCGAAGCTTTTCGCGCCGTTTGCGGCATTAAAGGGCTACTACGAGATGATACTTGAGGAAGAGGGCCGACCCGAGCCCCGTCCCGAGCTGAGTGAGGACGATGCGGCGGCTTTGAACGAGCGGCTGATGCAGCTTGAAAAGGGAATGGCGGTATGCATACGGTACTATGACGGCACCCGCTGCACCTTTATCCGCGGGAGGGTACAGCGGATAGATCTTGCGCTGCGCACGGTAACGGTGGGAGAACGGCGGCTGCACATCTGTGACATAGTCGGAGCGGAGCTGCTTACAGACGTATAAGGCATAAGGCACAAAAACGGATAGCCGACAGCTGAAACTACTGTCGGCTATCCGTTTTCTGCGGCGCTGTCAAAATTATTTATTTTTTATTTTTTTCCTGCGGGCTATGATGAGCATTACCAGCAGTGTGAGCGCCACGGCGAGAGCGGCACCGCCCGTATCTATCAGGATATCCCTGAGCTCGCAGCTGCGCCCCGGTATAAACGACTGATGGAACTCGTCGGTCGCGGCATACACGGCTGCCCCGCCTATCGCCGCGGCGCTTCTGATCCGCTTGCTGCGAACAAAGCAGAACGCCTGAAACAGCAGCGCACCGAGCACGGCATAAGCGGTAAAGTGAGCGAGCTTGCGCACCGTGAAGGACATATCGCTGATGACCTGCTGCTTATGCTCCTCTGTATAGCTGTCGAAATCGGAGATCATGACTCTGCACAAGGCGGTTATGACCCTGCCGCTGCGTTCCGAGGACTGCTCGCTGTTCTCCGACGAAAGGTAAAATATGAATCCGCACCACAGTACGGCGGCTGCGGAAAAGGCGATGATGCGCTTTTTCATCTCAGCCGCTCCTTTGCATATTCGAGCAGCACCGCCCTGTCATTTTCGAGCTTATCGTCCACCACGAGGTCGAGCAGACGCTGCAGCATACCGCTGATCTGCCGTCCGCTAAGGCCGAGCGAGATCATATCCTTGCCGTCTACCGCAAGGTCGGTAAGCTTCAGGCAGCAGTTCTCGTTGTTCACCTCAACGCCTATCAGCGCAAGCTGCTCCAGCTCCTCGAGCTTCTCGGTCTTCATATGGTCGGACTGAGCCATCGTATCGGCGCGTCTGACCTCAAGGTAATCCATAAAGAAATCGAAATCGTGCTTTGCCATGAACCGCTTGACATTTTTGCGCTTGACGGGTATGCGGTTGTCGTGCTCGACAACGAGGTCGCGGACGTATCCTACCGTGGCATTATCGCTGTGCAGGCGGTCGAGTATCTCGGTGAGCATCTCGGCGCTTTTGATCGGGTGACCCTTGAAGTGCCCTGTCCCGTCGGGGTCGAACCTTGCCGTATCGGGCTTGCCGATATCGTGAAAGAGCATAGCGAGGCGCAGCCTTACATCGGGGCGGACGCTTGCGACGCTCTTGACTATATGCGTCCACACATCATAGCAGTGGTGGATATTATGCTGATCGAACCCTATACAGGGCTCTATCTCGGGTATGATCTGCACGAACACATCGGTGAACTCGGTGAGCACCGCCTCGACCCTTTTGCCGCAGAGCAGCTTTTTCAGCTCGGAGAAGATACGCTCGACCGACACATACTCGAGCAGGTGGCGCTTATTGTGGATAGCCTCGGCAGTCGGCGGGTCTATCGTGAAACCCAGCACCGAGGCAAAGCGGAGCGCCCGCATTATCCGCAGTGCGTCCTCCTCGAAGCGCTCGTTCGGGTCGCCGACGCAGCGCACGAGCTTATCGGCTATATCCTGTGTTCCGCCGAACATATCGGTGACTGCGCCGTTCTTATCGCAGCACATCGCATTTATCGTAAGATCCCTGCGGGAGATATCCCCCTCGAGGTCGCGGATAAAGCTGACGCTCACGGGGCGGCGGTGGGAGGCATACTTGCCGTCTGTTCTGTAGGTGGTTATCTCTATCGGCTCACGATCGACTATCACTGTGAGCGTGCCGTGCTTTATGCCCGTTTCGATCAGGCGGAAGCCCGCAAAGACCTCCTTCATCTCGTCGGGCGTGGCAGATGTACAGACATCCCAGTCGTCGGGCTCCTTGCCGAGCAGGCTGTCTCTCACGCAGCCGCCGACGCAGTAAGCCTCATAGCCTGCCGCCTCGAGCTGTTCGATCGCTTTAACTATATACTTCGGAACAGAGATCATCTGTATACCTCCTTACTGAACAGTATCGTTCTCTGCCTGACAGAAATACTCACAGAACGAGCTGCCGTCACGCTCTGTACTGACTGCACCGAGCTGCCACAGCCTTGAAAAAAAGCCGCCGTCCATTTCCCCCGCACCTGCACTGTCGGCCTCGATACGGGCGCACACGGCGGATCTGCCTTTATAAAACTGAAAGCTCACCGCCGCGTTCGGGCAGCCGCTGCTGTCTGCGAACTCGAGCCTTATGAGCCTTCCTGTCTGATTTCCCGTATCCGTATACCCGATGAGCTGCCCGCCGCACACGCAGGGCAGGCTTTCCCTGCCGCGGCAGTTCTCTTCGGAATACGGAACGGACGGAGAGGCTGCCGCTATGCTCACGCTGCCGCCCTCGGCAAACAGGGTGATAAAGAAGCCCTCCTCAAATATCTCTATACGCTTCACTGCTCTCACACCTCGAGCACGGGGATATTCACGGCCTCGATCAGATGAAGCACCGTAAACACGCCTATCCACACGGCAAGGGCGATATATGCATCGAGCTTGGCGAGCTTTGAGCGGTTCGCGCCGATGAACACACCGAGTGCGAACAGCACGAACAGCAGTCCGTGAACGCACAGCTCGTCCTTGAAGCTTATCGTGAAGCTGCCCATATCCTTGAAATAGGTTATGAGCCTGTGTACGCCTGCCACGCCGAAGAAGGCGGGCAGCATATTCCTGCCGAATGCGGCGCGGAGCGGCCCCGTCTGGTGGCGGCTGAGCAGCCCGAAGACGAGCATTATCATGCCGCAGACGGTAGAGCCGCAGATGATATGTGTTCTCGAATAGCCGAAATACTCCTTGCTGCTGACTATCAGCGTCCACAGCAGCGGCGGCAGGAACGAGGTGATGATACAGGCAAGCGTGCTCTCTATACTGTTGCCCGAATCGCCCGACGCGAGAAAATACTCGGCGGTGAGCAATATCATGGCGGCTGTTTCGAGCGCACACCACACTCCGCTCACCCTGCCGTCACAGGCGGCAAGCGCCAGTCCTGTGAGCGCGCCGATCGAAACTGCGGCTATGATGCGTGCATATTTTTTCATAACTATCACTCCGATGCCACGCTGTTATCCGATATCACTCGCCCGTACTCTCCCACACTGCGGGATCGTCCACGACAAGCCCGTCTATCGCAGTTGTGGTCTGTGCCGTTGTCTGCGGAGGCGGCGCAGCAGTTGTCTGCGGAGGCGGCGCGGGCGTAGTCACGGGCTCGGGCGTTGTAACAGGCTCGGGCGGGTCGGTCTGCACAGGCTGCGGCGGGTCGGTCTGCACGGGCTGCGGCGGATCGGTCTGCACGGGCTGCGGCGGGTCGGTCTGAACCGTCTGCGGCGGGTCGGTCTGAACCGTCTGCGGCGGATCGGTCTGCTTCGTGGTAGTCGCTGTCCTTGCGGTGGTAGTCCTTGTCCGCGTAGTCTTTGCGGTAGTTTTCTTTGCGGTGGTCGTTGTGGTGCGTGCGGTAGTTGTTTTTGCCGCAGTCGTCGCAGCCGCAGTAGTTGTCGTACCTGCCTCAGAGCTGTCCGACGAGCTGTCGCTGATAGTCTCGGCAAGAACATCTTCACTGCCCGCCTTTCCCGACAGGACGCTCTTTGCCTCCCCTCCCGAGAAGCCCGAGCACGAGCTGAGCAGCAGACACACTGCGGCAAGAGCCGCGATCTGTATTTTCATTGAATCACTCCTAAAAATCTGACAAAAAAACGATAGCCGATAGCTATCTTTTATTTTATCATACAATCAAACTCTTGTCAATGACATAAATAAACTATTTTACCTATATTTCTCACCGAGTGCTGTCCGCACGTCATCAAAACGCCGAAAAAGCGCCGTCCGAAGCTGCCGCTTTATCAGGCTTTGAATGGGCTTGAACAGCAGCTCGGGCTCGACGGGCTTGCTGAGGCGGGTATTGAGCCCTGCCTGAAGGCTGCGGCGGAGCACTGCCCGCTCTGCC
>CAMOFU010000160.1 GCA_946613705.1 uncultured Clostridia bacterium | reverse complement strand
GATGCAGTAAAGTGGCTTGAGGAGGAGCAGCCTTGAAAACAAACAGATCACAAATGCTTTATGATGAAGCACAGAGCTTCATGCCGGGAGGGGTCAACAGTCCTGTGAGAGCATTCAGGAGCATAGGCAGGACGCCGCTTTTCATTGACCGCGCAAAGGGCAGCAGGATATTCGATGCCGACGGGAACGAGTATATCGACTATGTCTGCTCATGGGGACCCGATATTTTCGGCCATGCCGACCCCGACATTCTCTCGGCGGTCGCTTCTGCCTGTGAAAAGGGACTGACCTTCGGTGCCTGCCATGAGGGTGAGATCGCGCTCGCAAAGCGGATAAAAAAGCACTTCCCGAGCATGGAGCTGCTGCGGCTGGTAAGCTCGGGCACAGAGGCAGCCATGAGCGCCGTCCGTGCGGCAAGGGGCTTCACGGGAAGAGATAAGATAGTCAAATTCGAGGGCTGCTATCACGGCCATTCGGACGGTCTGCTCGTCAAGGCAGGCTCGGGGCTGCTGACCGCTGCTGTCCCCGACAGCGCGGGTGTACCTCGGGGATATACAGAAAATACCCTGCTCGCCCGCTACAACGATACAGAAAGCGTGAGGGCACTTTTTGAACGCTTCGGCAGCGGGATCGCAGCGGTGATAGTCGAGCCCTGTTCCGCAAACATGGGAGTTGTTCCCCCTGCGGAGGGCTTTCTGGAATATCTGCGCGAGATCACATCGGCTTACGGCAGCCTGCTGATCTTTGACGAGGTGATAACAGGCTTCCGCCTTTCGATAGGCGGTGCGCAGAGAAAATACGGTGTCGTTCCCGACCTGACAGTACTCGGGAAGATAGTCGGCGGCGGTATGCCGCTGGCAGCCTACGGCGGTCGGCAGAGGATAATGGAGTGCGTGGCACCTCTTGGCTCTGTTTATCAGGCAGGGACGCTCTCGGGCAACCCTGTTGCAGTTGCAGCGGGGAATGCGCAGCTTAAAAAGATCGAGCAGACATCGGATCTCTATGATAAGCTTGAACGCCGCGGTGCAAGGCTTGAAAAGGCTTTCATAAATGCGGGCTTCAATGTGAACCGCGAGGGCTCGCTGCTGACTGTTTTCTTTACCGATAAAAGGGTCACGGACTATGCCTCTGCCGTAACGAGCGATACTTCCGAATATGCCGCGTTCTGCGGATATCTGCTTGACAGCGGCATATACACGGCACCCTCGCAGTTTGAAGCTATGTTTCTGTCCTATTCGCATTCCGATGAGGACATAGAGCGCACCTGCTCGGCAATAGAAAAATACCCCGCGCGGATACCGAGATGATGATAATACAGAAAAGATTTAAAAATTTTTGCCCACTGCAAGCATTGACCGCTCCCGATCAAAATGATAGAATCTTATATATAAAACTATGAGAGGTACCGCCATGAGATTCAACACCGCCTTACTGCATAAGGCTTCACGTCCCGATAAGGAAACGGGAGCAACAAACGCACCGATATATCAGGTGAGCGCATTTGCACATGAAAGTGCCGAAGCGCTTGAAAAAGTATTTGCGGGCAAGGCGCACGGGTACGCCTACACCCGCATCGGTAACCCTACCGTAACGGCATTTGAGCAGCGGCTGAATGCACTCGAGGGAGGGGTCGGAGCTGCCGCCTGTTCATCGGGCATGGCGGCGGTGACGCTTTCGCTGCTGAATATCCTGTCGGCAGGAGATGAGCTTATCGCAAGCTCGGCGCTATTCGGCGGAACGATAGATCTGATGAGCGACCTTTCCGCTCTCGGGATAACAGTCCGCTTTGCTGAGCATATCACCCCACAGGAGCTTGCACCTCTCATAAACGAAAAAACAAGGGCAGTCTTTACCGAGCTTGTCGGCAACCCGCGGCTGGATATAGTTGATGTAAAAGCAGCCGCAGACTTCCTTCACAGTCAGACCGTGCCGATCCCGCTGATCGTTGACAGCACGACCGCAACGCCTTACCTTGCAAATCCGCTGAAGCTCGGTGCCGACATCGTGGTACACTCCACCAGCAAATACATAAACGGCGGCGGCAATGCCATAAGCGGTGTGATCGTTGACGGCGGAAGCTTCAGGTTCTCACCCGAGCGTTACCCGACGTTTGAGAATTACTGCAAATTCGGACGCATGGCATATATCGCCAAGCTGCGCGGAGGGATATGGAGAAATATCGGAGCCTGTCTTTCGCCGATAAACGCATTTCTTAACGGCGTGGGTCTTGAAACGCTGGGGCTGCGAATGGAGCGGCTGTGCTCAAATGCACTGGAGCTTGCGCATTTTTTTGAGCAGCGCGGAGTTTCAGTGAATTATCCCGCGCTTGAGAGCAGCCCATATTACGGACTTTGTCAAAGTCAGCTCGGCGGCAGGGGCGGCGCGATACTGACTGTAAGAGCAGGCAGCCGCGAGCGTGCGTTTCGGCTGATAAACTCATTGAGATACGCACTTGTCGCCACGAATATAGGAGATGTGCGTACACTTGTTATACACCCCGCAAGCACGATATATCTTCATTCGTCAGCAGCGGCAAGGGAAAGCGCGGGGGTATATGATGACACAGTAAGGATAAGCGTCGGGATAGAGGATATCGAGGATCTCAAAGAGGACTTCTCGCAGGCGCTCGATCATTTGGAGGGATAGCTATGGCAGTTGATTACGCATTACTTAAAAAGGGCGGCTTTATGCGCCAGAAGCAGAAGGACAATTTTTCGCTGCGGCTGCGGGTCGTAGGGGGAAACCTCACGGCAGTGCAGCTGGCAAAGATCGCAGAGGTCGCGGAAAAATACGGTGACGGCCACGTTCATCTGACCTCCCGTCAGAGCGTGGAGATACCTTTTATAAAGCTTGGTGATATCGACGCTGTGAAGAATGCTCTCGGCGAGGGCGGTGTCGAGCCCGGAGTCTGCGGACCGAGGGTGAGGACTGTCACCGCCTGCCAGGGAGAGGCGATATGTCCGAGCGGCTGCATAGACACCTTCGCCATCGCAAAGGAGCTTGACGAGCGCTATTATGCCCGAGAACTGCCTCACAAATTCAAGTTCGGCGTAACGGGCTGTCAGAACAACTGCTTAAAGGCAGAGGAAAACGATCTCGGCATCAAAGGAGGAATCAAGGTCAGTTGGAGAGAGTCTGACTGCATCGGCTGCGGAGTCTGTATCAAGGCTTGCCGCTCACAGGCGCTCTCAATGGATGGCGGCAGGATCACGCTTGACCCTGAAAGGTGCAACTTCTGCGGCAGATGTGTCAAGTCCTGTCCTACAGATGCATGGGATCAGGTGCATGGCTATATCGTAAGCTTCGGCGGGCTGTTCGGCAACGAGATCAACAAGGGTGAGCCTATCATTCCCTTTATTGAGGATCACGATAAGCTGCTTGCGGTCTGCGATGCTGCTATAGAGTTCTTCAAACAGAATGCAAAGCCGGGTGAGCGGTTCAGATTCACGATCGACCGCATCGGTCAGGACGTTTTCGAGAAGGCGATACTTGATGCATACAACGCATAGAAACGAGGAAGATATAAATGGCAGATATCAAAATTGACGACAGGGTGGATATCACCGATGTTGTCTGCCCGACCACCTTTGTAAAGGCAAAGGTCGCTCTTGAGGAGCTGGACGACGGGCAGATACTGGAGATAAAGCTAAGTGACGGTGAGCCTGTGCAGAACGTTCCCCGCAGCATAAAGGAGGAGGGGCACAAGGTATTGAAGCTCATTGACAACGGCGACGGCACCTATATGCTGATCGTGAGAAAGGTCGGTGACTGAGCCGTGGCAGGCAGGATAAGCAAGGAAAGCTTTGCTGATGAGGTGCTGGCTTCAAAGGGACTCGTGCTTGTGGATTTCTATTCCGACAGCTGTGTGCCCTGCAAGCGGCTTAGCCCCGTTCTGGCGGAGCTGGAGGATAACGGCATTGCTGTTTTCAAGGTGAACACAGCATATGATACAGAGCTTTGCGAGGAATACGGTGTGCTGTCTGCTCCGACAGTGATCTTTTTCAGGGACGGAGCAGAGGCAGGCAGGACTGTGGGCTTTAAAAGCCGTACTGAGCTTGAAGCGCTTATCAATGAATTAAGGTGAGGAGAGTATCTATGGATATCACAGTAGCAGGAGTTAAAAAGACTGTTTCCGACGGACTGACAGTCGCACAGCTGATAGCAGACGAGAAGGTGGAGACACCCGAGTATGTAACGGTGACGGTGAACGATGAGTTTATTGAGTCCGCCGACTTCGGCAGTAAGGTTCTGAAGGACGGGGACAATATCGAGTTCCTTTACTTCATGGGAGGAGGCAGATAATGGCTTTTACAAACGAACAGCTTGAACGCTATTCCCGCCACATCATTTTAAAGGAGTTAGGCGTAAAGGGACAGAAAAAGCTGCTTGCGGGAAAGGTGCTGATAATCGGTGCGGGCGGGCTCGGCGCTCCCGCTGCTATGTATCTGGCAGCGGCGGGTGTCGGAACTATCGGAATTGCAGATGCCGATGAGGTCGATCTCTCAAACCTGCAGCGGCAGATAATCCATGCGACGGCTGATGTGGGCAAGGCAAAGGTAAAGTCCGCAAAGGAGACCATGGAGGCGCTCAACCCCGATATAACCGTGAACACCTACCGCACCTTTGTGGACAGCAGCAATATCCTTGAGCTTATAAAGGACTACGATTTCATCATCGACGGGACGGATAATTTTCCTGCCAAATTTCTGATAAACGATGCCTGCGTTATGGCGGGCAAGCCATTTTCGCACGCGGGGATAATCCGCTTCAAGGGTCAGCTCATGACCTACGTCCCGGGGCAGGGTCCCTGCTACCGCTGTGTGTTCAGGGAGCCGCCCCCGAAGGACGCTGTTCCCACCTGCAAGCAGGCAGGTGTTGTGGGCGCTATGGGCGGCGTTATAGGTTCATTACAGGCTATGGAGGCGGTAAAATATCTGACAGGTGCAGGCGAGCTGCTTACGGGACAGCTTCTGACCTTCGATGCTCTGACAATGGATTGGCGCAAGGTAAAGCTGCCGAAGAACACTCACGGCTGCGCCGTCTGCGGAGATCACCCTACGATAACCTCGCTCATCGACTATGAGCAGACAGAATGTGACGGTGCGCTATGATAACCATATCAAGAGACGACTATGAGAAAATGCTTGCACACGCGGTATCCGAGCTGCCGAATGAAGCGTGCGGTCTAATCGCGGGAACAAAGCAGGGCTCTGACAAGCAGATAAAAAAGGTGTATCTTCTCACCAATACCGACCATTCAAACGAGCATTTCTCGCTTGATCCCAAGGAGCAGCTTGCAGCTGTCAAGGACATGAGAGCAAACGGGCTCGTACCTCTCGGCAACTGGCATTCCCACCCCGAATCTCCCTCCCGTCCGTCCGATGAGGATAAGCGGCTCGCCTTTGACAGCACTGCCAGCTATCTTATCCTGTCGCTTATGGACAGGAATGCCCCGATACTGAACTCCTTTCACGTTGAGAACAGTGAAGCCGACACGGAAGAGCTGGTTATCGAAGAATAAACATAAAATGTAAAAGTGTTCAACAGACTGGACTTATCATCGTTCGCGACTATAAATTCCCGAGGCTTTTTCTGTTTCGGCTGCTTTATCGAGCCACTTTGTTTTGAATAATGTTTACTT
>CAMOFU010000159.1 GCA_946613705.1 uncultured Clostridia bacterium | reverse complement strand
ATACACCTCGATGCATAGGTCGCAAAGCGGCTGCCCTTTTCGTGATCGAAAGTGTTCACAGCCTTTATGAGCCCGACCGTTCCGATAGAGATAAGATCGTCCTGATCTGCCGCAGCTGAGTAGTATTTCTTGATGATGTGAGCAACGAGCCGCAGATTATGTTCGATCAGCCTATCCTTAGCGCTGCGGTCGCCCCCGCGGAGCTGTTCAAAGCAGGCGCGTTCTTCCTTGGCAGAGAGCGGCTTGGGGAATACTGTTCTGTTGTCAAAATGCAGAGCAAAGAACAGGAAGTTTTTGGTCAGCAGCGAGATAAGTAATTCAAGCATAGTGTTCCTCCTCATATGCAGATAGTCTCTGATATGATTCTATGCTCGGCGGTGCTTGTATGATACATCGCAAATCGCAAATTGCAAATCGCAAATTACAAGTGCAAAAGTGCAGACCGGAAGCCGAAAAGATAAGCAGCAGGGCAGTGCGCTCTGCTGCTTCAGATGTTTCCCGTATAGACGTATCTGAGCCTTTCCCTTGCTGTCTCGGCAAGTCGGAGGATAAGAGCTTTGTCCGTAGCCTCGCGGTCGGTCATACGGAACCTCGGGAAGAAGCGGCTGATATGCAGCGGGATATTCGGGTCAAGCTCGGATATCCAGCCCGATATGCGGCGCATCTCGTCCTCGGTGTCGTTCTCGTCGGGTACGATCAGTGTCGTCAGCTCGATGTGCGCGGTCTTGTGCGCCTCGCGGATAAAGGCGAGCGTCATTTCAAGGTCGCCGCCCAGTACCCTGCTGTAATACCGTTCGGTGAAGCCCTTCAGATCAATGTTCATCGCATCTATGAACGGAGCCAGCTCGTGCAGGACAGACAGCTCTGCCGTGCCGTTGGTGACGAGCACGTTTTTCATTCCGCGTTCATGCACCAGCCTTGCCGTGTCGCGGACGAACTCATATCCGATCAGCGGCTCGTTGTAGGTGAATGCGACCCCGATATTCCCCTCGCTCCTGTATGCCTCGGCTGCGCGGGCTATCTCCTCGGGAGTGACTGCCTGAGCGGTATGCTCAAGGTTCATCGCCTGTGCAGACCATGATATCGTGTGATTCTGGCAGAACGGGCAGCGCAGATTGCAGCCGTAGCTGCCGACCGACAGTATCCTTGTCCCGGGGCAGAATCGGCGCAGCGGCTTCTTCTCTATAGGGTCAAGGCAGGCAGAGGTCATCCTGCCGTAGTTTTTGGCGATAACTTTCCCGCCCGTGCAGCTGCGTCCGCCGCAGAAGCCCGTCTGTCCTTCGGAAAGCTCGCAGTGCCTGAAACAGACCTTACAAACAGCCATTGCCTCACCTCACTTATGTCTGATGACCTCGAAGCGGTGCAGGGTCACTTTATCGTCCCGACTGATGCCGCCCTTCATCATCGCTATGCCTATCTGCTGTTCGACGCTGTCTACGCCCTCCAGGTCGGGCAGCAGCAGTCCGCGCCTGAAGCCGCAGGATACGATCACTCCGTACCGTTTGACATCAAGCTCGTCGGGGGAGCTGATCTGCTCGGGCTCGGTCAGCACATCAACATTTATTTCCAGCTCATCAAGCTCGTCTGCGGTTATCGGCGGGAAGCGCGGGTCGCGTGTGGAGGCGCTTATCGCGTTGGAGATTATCTCCTCCGCGAGCGTATCCCTTGTCGGCATTATCGTTCCTATGCAGCCGCGCAGTGCGCCGTTTTTGTGGATAGACACGAACGCCCCCGCGCGGCTTTCGAGCATCTCCCTCGGAAGTCCGTTCGGGGCAGAGATGACCCTGCCGCTTGTGATATACTCCGTGACCGTGTCGGCTGCGAGCCTGACATACGGGTCGCGGGCATCGTCGGGATAGAAGGTGCAGATACCGTAGCCCACACCCGTAACGTCCTCATGTGAGAGCTGCTCTGCCCTGATGCTCATACCGTCCAGCGCTCCCGCCATGATCGTGAAGGAGCGGTGTCCGCATTCGGCAGCGCGGCGGCAGAAGTCCTCACTGAAATCGAAAAGCTCGTCAAATGCAGCCCGTGAGCAAACGTCCATTATCCGCTCATCATACTCGGGACCCTCGGGCGCAAAGCCGTAGGGACCGTAGTCCTGAAGCTTGTGCGAGAGGTCACCGCTGGCAACGAACACAGCCCGCCTGCCGAGACTTTTTACCGCCCGCGAAACTATCCTCCCGAGCCTGAAATGCTCTTCGAGCGGCAGCCCTGACAGACCTATGCGTATGATCTTTCCGCCGCTGTATTTCTGCCTTATGAAATAAAGCGGCACCATCGTTCCGTGGTCGAGCCGTGCGTCCTTTTCGCCCATAGTCCCTGCGGGGAGCCCTTCCTCCCGTGAATACTGTTCGATCAGCGAGACGAGCTCAGCGTCGTAACGCTCGCGGAAGCTCACCTCGGGAGCGCGGAAATCCGCAAAGGAACCGTATGCCTCGTACCCCGGGGAGATATGGAAATAATCGTAATACATCACCGAGTGCGGGCTTGAAATAATTATCACATCGGGACTCAGCTCTGCGATCTCATCGGCGACGCGGCAGTAAGCATCGGTGGTCGCCTGTATCTTTTTTTCGCCCCCGCGCCCGACAGCAGGAACTATCATCGGCGGGTGCGGCACCATGAATGCGGCAAGTATCGGCATAGTCTCACTCCTTACAATGTATTGATCTATTGCTCCGTATCATATGCTGCCCGCGGTCACATTCTGCCCGAGAGCAGCTTTACCGTTTCGATCAGCCCCCTGTGCCTGAGCCTGCGCGGTTCAAAGCCTATCAGACTGTATACCAGCTGCATGACTATACCCGCGCCGAAGGTGCTTAGCACCGTACCGATACCGACCTTGCCGCCAAGCAGCCAGCCGAGCAGCAGCACGACTGCCCACAGCAGCACCTCAACTATCCCGATAGGTACCCTCGGCATTCGTTTCCCGAGACCGATCAGCAGCGAGTCGCGCGGGCCGCAGCATTGCTCTGCCTTCATATACACCCACATCCCGAGTGCCATGAACACAAAGCCCGCAAGCATTATCGGTATCCCGAGCCATACGCTGTCATTCTCGGGAAAGGGGTTCAGCGAGTTGAACAGCTGCACGAAATTGCCTGTCAGCAGCGCATCTATCACCGTCCCGAAGCCGATGCGTTCCTTCAGCAGTATGTCGAGCATCAGCACCGTTACGGCGATAAGCGTCATCGAAACACCGTAGTTGAACGGTGTGTGATTTGCGATGCCCATACCGAGACAGTCCCACGGCGCAAGCCCGATATTCGCATAGATCGTGAGGTGAACGCCGAATGAAAAGATCAGCAGCCCTATAACTATCCGCAGCCACCCCGCTATGATCTGTGAACGTATATTCCTTTTCAAAACAAACAACTTCCTTTGCCTGACCGTTCTGTGCAGGAACGGTCTTATGAGTATCGTTTCAGATATATTATACCATATCCGAGCAGGATTGTAAACAGCAGAACAAAGCTCTTGCGTTAATTATTTGTTTACAAAGTGTTCATCTCGCGTTATAGGGTCGGGAAGGTATACAGGGGTATAATTTAGTGAAATGAGCTGATAAAGCACAGAAGATCGCTCATTCGTAAGAAAGTACTTTCATTTGTTTCAGTCAGGCGGTGATGGATATGACCGATGAGAAGATGCTCCTGCTTATGTGCAGCGGAGATGAAGAGGGCTTGAAGTACGCGATGTCGGCATATTCAAGGCTTGTGTATTCGATAGCTGCGGGCATTCTTTCAAGCGAGGAGGACCGCGCCGAGGTCGTGAACGATACCTTTTACAAGGTCTGGAGGGCGCGGCGGGATATCGACCTTAACAGGGCGAGCCTAAAAGCTTATATCGCTATGGTGGCAAGAAGCTGCGCTCTGAGCAAGCTGCGTCAGGTCAGGCAGTGTGAGCCGCTGCCCGATAACGAGTCGGATCTCGGTATAGATGTGGATTTCAGCTCGGACGAGTCGGCAAGGCTCAACGAGAAGATAATCGCAGAATGCATCAGCGGGATGCCCTCGCCCGAACGCGAAATATTCATCAGCCGTTACTATTTCGAGAAGCCGATCGCAGAGATCGCGCGTGAGCTCGGCCTTAAAGAGAAGCGCGTGGAATACCTTCTCTACAAGGGCAGGCGCAGGCTGCGGACGGCACTTATCAAAGGAGGGATACTGTTGTGAGAAAGATAAACGATATGATTAAACTTATTCCTCTTGACGAACTGAAGGGAGGTATTATCATGAACGAGACAAACAAAACATCTGTCACAGATACCAAGATAAAGGAGCAGGGAGCTCCAAAGCCTTCGGGCATCAGGCTCAGGCGCGGAGTGTCGGGGATCGTTGCGGCAGCGCTGGTGCTGGCAGTCGGCGGAGGGGCATTCATGTATGCTCGTCACAGCCGCAGTGCCGAGCCCGCAGCACCCATATCCGAGGGAGAGAGCGCCGAAAGCTCTGCGGCTGCTGACGCTGACCGAAACGCAAGGAACATATTTGATCTTATCAATGCAAACATTGCTCTGATGATCGAAGACGGGCATATTTCAAAGATAAGCACAGGAGCGCACGTTCTTGATATTGACAAGCCGTATGAGCAGGTCGCCGACTTGTATGTCCGCAGCGACCCCGAGAACGACGGTGTGCCCGATAAGGGCGAGGTCTTCTGCTATGTTGATGATTCCTACAAGGCAGTATTTGTGCAATGGCGGTCTGACGATAACGTGGTAGGACAGTACACAACTATTGAAAACTGTGAAAGACTGCCATTTGGTATACTGCCCGAGGAGCTTACCGAGAAGATCTTATCCGATCCCGAACCCGATGCAGAGCTTTTGCAGGCTAACAGCCATGCTCATGCGATCTACGATGTAGTCAACAGTATGCTCAACGATTATGCCTGGGGCGATTATCCGACCAATCAGCTTAGTGCATTTCTTCCTTCGGGAGAATACGAGCTTATCGACTTCGATCACCCCGATCGGTATGCCGACTTCATCTACAGGATAAAGCAGTACAGCGGTGACACGGAGCTTACGGGCAAGGCTTTCTTCCAGTACTCCCTCGGCAATGACTTATTCTTCCTTGAATGGACGGGTGATGACGGCAAGACGGTCGAGATCTGGCCTTACAAGGAGGGCGTGTCTGTAAAGAGCTTCGGCGAGGTCCCGTCCTCGGGCGCATACGAATATTACACCGAGACCTTTGAAGATACAAACCTGTTCTGTGAGCTCGGCTGCGAAAGGAAAATACTGCAATTTGAAGGCCATCAGGGGAGATATGACGGTGTCATCACGGATGCCGGTGAGCTGCCGCAGGTGCAGAGCTGGTATTATTATGATTTCCTGCAAAACACACCCGAACCTGTGCCCTTTGATCCCGACAAGATCATGACGATAGAGGAGATAGATACTGTCATAAGCTTTGACTGGATAGATCATGACAGAAAAGAGCGGGTATATATACGCACCTCTGACATGGAGGGGGCAAACATCTATGTGAACGGAAGATACTATAATGTTGAGGATAACTCGATCCTCTCTCTGCTCGATGACGGTATGCCAAGGTCGATACAGGATCTTGCAACTGACAAGACGGCTGCTCAGAAGCTGCTCGACGGCAGGATAAACAAAGCAGAGGAATAACATCAATATCAAAGGCTGTATGTCC
>CAMOFU010000158.1 GCA_946613705.1 uncultured Clostridia bacterium | reverse complement strand
TGTGCAATACGCTGATACTCTTTCTTGTTCTGAAGCATTTTCTTTTCGATAAGGTCAATAAGGTCATCGACGATCGTCAGAATGAAATAGAGGAAAGCTATAAGAATGCTGACGAGGCGCAGAAAAAGGCTGAAAACCTTGCTGCCGAGTACGATGAAAAGATCGGCAGAGCCAAGGAGGAGGGCGCAGAGATCGTCCGCGCCGCTACCGTCAAGGCTCAGTCACGCTCCGATGAGATCATAGCCGAGGCAAGAGCCGAGGCCAAGGGCATAGTTGATAATGCCAATGATGAGATCGAGCGTGAAAAGAAGATCGCTGTGAACCAGATCAAGGACGAGATCGCGGAGATCGCTATTTCGGCAGCCTCTGCTGTTGCCGAGAAGGAAATAGGCATCGAGGATAACGAAAGGCTCATCGAGAGCTTTATCGACCGTGTGGGTGAGCAGTAATGGCAGAGAGCTTGAAGAATATTTATGCCGAAGCTGTGTTTGAGCTTTGCTGTGAGCAGGGCATTGAAAAGCAGGCCTGCGAGGAGCTTGAAGCAGTCGGCGGGATCTTTGCCGAGAATGAGGAGTTCGTCAAGGTGTTAAGATCGCCGCTTGTCGGGGCTGATGAGAAAAAGCAGCTGCTCGAGAATGTGTTCGGCGGCAGGGTCAGCGATACGGTGCTTGACTTTTTGTGTCTGACTGTCGAGAAGGGCAGAGCGGGCTTCATACCGCAGATATGCGGGGAGTATAAGGCGCTTTACTATAAGAAGCAGGGTATTCTTGAGGTGAGCGTCATCACTGCTATGCCTATAAGTGAACAGCTTGCCGACAAGCTCAGGCAGAAGCTCGAAGCAACGCTCGGCAAGACTGTGATAATGAAGCAGTCGGTCGATAAGAGCCTGATCGGCGGGATCATCGTAAGATATGAGGGCGCTGAGCTCGATTCGAGCGTAAAAGGCAAGCTGGAAAAGCTCAAAGCCTCTATCGACTCTACAATCGCTTAATTGAAATGAAAGGGAAGGACTTGTTATGAAATTACGTCCTGATGAAATAACAGGCATAATCAAGCAGCAGATCAGGGATTACCGTTCCAAGGTCGAGCTGACCGATACGGGAACAGTCGTTACCGTCGGCGACGGTATCGCAAGAGTCCACGGTCTTGAACGCTGTATGTCGGGTGAGCTTATAGAATTTGATAACAATACTATGGGTATGGCACTCAATCTCGAGCAGGATTTTGTCGGTGCAGTTCTGCTCGGTACCGATGAGGGTATCAGAGAGGGCGGTGCAGTGCGCAGAACGGGCAAGATCGTTTCCGTGCCTGTCGGCGATGCTCTTCTGGGCAGAGTCGTCAATGCTCTCGGCCGTCCTATCGACGGCAAGGGCGCTGTACTTACAGAGGAAACAAGACCTATCGAAAGTCCCGCATTCGGGATAATCACAAGGCAGTCGGTAAACCGTCCGCTGCAAACGGGCATCAAGGCTATCGACTCGATGATACCTATCGGAAGAGGTCAGCGTGAGCTTATAATCGGTGACCGTCAGACGGGCAAGACTGCTATCGCTATCGATACGATCATCAACCAGAAGGGCAAGAACGTTATATGCATCTATGTGGCGATAGGTCAGAAGAGATCGACTGTTGCTAATGTGGTCGATACTCTTGAAAAAGCGGGCGCTATGGAGTATTCTATCGTGGTCTCCGCTACCGCTTCGGAAATGGCTCCGCTTCAGTATATCGCTCCGTATTCGGGCGTTGCGATGGCAGAGCATTTCATGCTGCAGGGCAAGGACGTGCTTTGCGTTTATGACGACCTTTCCAAGCACGCTGTTGCATACAGAACGATGTCGCTGCTGCTTAAAAGACCTACAGGCCGTGAAGCCTACCCCGGTGATGTATTCTATCTCCATTCGAGACTGCTCGAGCGTGCCTGCAATCTGAATAAGGATTACGGCGGCGGCTCTATCACGGCGCTGCCTATCATCGAAACTCAGGCGGGCGACGTTTCGGCGTATATCCCGACAAATGTTATATCTATTACCGATGGACAGATCTTTCTCGAGAGCGAGCTGTTCTTCTCGGGCGTAAGACCTGCCGTGAACCCGGGTATCTCGGTCTCGCGTGTCGGCGGCTCGGCGCAGATCAAGGCTATGAAGAAGGTGTCGGGCTCGCTGAAGCTGCTCTATTCGCAGTATCGTGAGCTCCAGGCATTCTCGCAGTTCGGCTCCGACCTCGATAAGGATACCAAGGACAGACTGGCTCAGGGTGAGCGTATAGTTGAGGTGCTCAAGCAGAACAGGAACTCTCCGCTGCCCGTTGAGCATCAGGTCATCATAATCTATGCCGTGGTAAACAACTATCTGAAAAAGATAGCTGTAAGCGATGTTCATGAGTTTGAAGGGGAGCTGTTTGATTATATCGAATCCGCTCACCCCGATGTCTGCAAGAATCTCCGCGAAACAGGCGATCTTTCCAAGGAGACCGAATCGGAGCTCAAGGACGGCATCAAGGAATTTACAGATAAGTTTCTCCAGACCAGATAAGGGAGGTCAGCGCCGATATGGCAACTGCTAATATGAAGGACGTCAAGCGGCGTATCAAGAGTGTTGAGAGCACAATGCAGATCACCAAGGCCATGCAGCTTGTCGCATCGAGCAAGCTCAGACGTGCAAAGGAAAGAGCACTGGCTGCCCAGCCTTTCTTTGCAGCTCTTTATGACACGATGAGCGATATCTCAAACGACCCCGCATTTACGTCTGTGTATACCAAGAAAAAGGTGCTCAGATCCACTCTGATCGTTGTTATCGCGGGCGACAGAGGTCTTGCGGGCGGCTTCAATTCAAATGTTCTGAAGCTTGCTTCGCAGAAGATAGATGAGCTGCTTGAAAACAATGAAAAGGTCTCGGTGATCGCCGTCGGCAGAAAGGCAGTCGAATACTGCGAAAAGCGCGGCTACGATGTGGTGGGAAGATTCCCGCAGGTGGCGGAAAGCCTGCATATCGTCGATGCCGAGGATATCGCTGACGAGATCATCGAAAAGTTCCGATGCGGATATTACGATCAGGTGGATATGATATATACTACCTTCGTTTCGGCACTTACTCAGCAGCCCGTGGCTGTTTCGGTCCTGCCCGTAAAGGACCTCAGCACGGGTGTCAAGTCAAAGTCTTTGACAGAGTATGACCCCTCTCCCGAAGAGGTGTTCGACGGGCTTATTCCGCAGTATCTCACAGGGCTGATCTTTGCTGCGGTCGTCGATTCGTTTGCCTCCGAGCAGGCTGCAAGAAGAACTGCTATGGAGTCTGCAAGCGATAATGCCGAGGAAATGATAAACAACCTGTCGCTGCTATATAACAGGGCAAGACAGGCTATGATAACGCAGGAGCTGACAGAGATAAGCTCCGCAAGCCTTAATGACAGCAACTGAACCCGACAGATCATCAATACCGATCAAGGAGTGTAATGCTATGAGCAATTTGCTGAACAAGATCATCCTTGCTGTTATCGAAAGTGCAGTATTGGTGGGGTTTCTTACAGTTTTTAACCGTATCAGCGACGGTGATGATTTCAAATTTGAATTTGTTCCCGATGCAGTGGTGCCTTTTGTCCTTTGCCTGATAGTTACAACTGTTTTCAATATCGTCGGCAATTTCTTTAATAAGAAGCGGGATAAACAGGCTAAAAACAAATAGCAAACAGCGATCGTTGATCTTTGTTGAGATCGCTTAGATCAAATGTGTTTTGAAAGGCGTGAAGATAGAATGGAAGGCAAGAATATTGGCAAGGTCGTCCAGATAGTCGGAGCGGTCGTGGATATCCGTTTTGACAAGGACCATCTGCCCGATCTGCTGAATGCAGTAGAGATAGAGCTGGGCGGGCAGACGCTTACCGTCGAGGTCGCACAGCATATCGGTGACGATGTTGTCAGATGTATAGCTATGTCCTCGACCGACGGACTTGTCAGAGGTACCGAGGCAGTAGATACAGGCAGGGCGATAAGCGTTCCTGTCGGCAAGGAGACTCTTTCGAGAATGTTCAATCTTCTCGGCGAGCCTGTTGACAACAAGCCCGCTCCCGATACCAAGGAGCGCTGGGTGATCCACCGCGACCCTCCCTCCTACGAGGAGCAGAAGGCTTCCAATGAGGTGCTTGAAACGGGCATCAAGGTCGTTGACCTTATCGCACCTTATCTCAAGGGCGGTAAGATAGGTCTGTTCGGCGGCGCAGGTGTCGGAAAGACCGTACTTATCATGGAGCTTATCAACAATATCGCAAAGCAGCACGGCGGTATCTCTGTTTTCACAGGTGTCGGCGAGCGTACCCGTGAAGGCAATGACCTTTACAACGAGATGATCGAGTCGGGAGTTATCGACAAGACCGTGCTCGTGTACGGTCAGATGAACGAGCCGCCCGGAGCAAGAATGAGAGTCGGGCTCTCGGGTCTGACTATGGCCGAGTATTTCAGAGATGTTGAGGGGCAGGACGTACTGCTGTTTATAGATAACATCTTCCGTTTCACGCAGGCAGGCTCCGAGGTATCGGCGCTGCTGGGCAGAATGCCCTCCGCCGTCGGCTATCAGCCTACGCTGGCTACCGAGATGGGCGCTTTGCAGGAGCGTATCACCTCTACTAAAAAGGGCTCTATCACATCTGTTCAGGCTGTATATGTCCCTGCCGATGACCTGACCGACCCTGCACCTGCCACAACGTTTGCCCACCTTGATGCCACTACCGTTCTTTCAAGAAGCATCGCTTCTCTGGGTATCTACCCTGCCGTTGATCCGCTCGAATCCAATTCGAGGATACTGACCCCCGAGATCGTCGGCAGCGAGCATTATCAGGTCGCAAGAGATGTTCAGTCTATCCTCCAGCGTTATAAGGAGCTTCAGGATATCATTGCGATCATGGGTATGGATGAGCTTTCCGATGAGGATAAGCTGACAGTCAGCCGTGCAAGAAAGATACAGAGATTCCTGTCTCAGCCCTTCTCTGTGGCAGAGCAGTTCACAGGTATGCAGGGCAAGTATGTTCCTATCAAGGAGACTATCCGCGGCTTCAAGGAGATCATCGAGGGTAAGCATGACGATCTGCCCGAATCCGCATTCCTGTTTGTCGGAACGATCGAAGAGGCTGTAGAAAAGGCCAAGAAGACAGAAGAGGATTGATCTCCTCCGAGGTGTTTGTATGAATACGTTTAAATTGAAGATCATAACCCCCGAAAAGGTGTTCTATGAGGGCGATGCCGTGCAGATCATTGCAAAGACCTCTGCGGGAAACGTAGGTATCCTTGCGGGGCATACACCCTATGTTGCCAATGTAGTGCCTTCTCCGCTGAGGATCTCGGAGAACGGAACGGATTTTCGTGTTGCCGCTGTTTCTTCGGGTGTAGTCAAGGCTGAGAAGGAGCAGGTAACGGTCGTTACTACAGCTGTTGAATGGGCAGAGGATATCGATGTTGCAAGAGCGCAGCGTTCAAAAGAGCGCGCTGAGCGTGAGCTTGCTGCACAGGCGAGCGATAAGGAGTTCCGACACGCCGAGCAGCGTCTTAAACGTGCCCTCAACCGCTTGACAGTATCGGGTAAATTATGAAATATCAGCCAAACCGTTTGCTTTTTGCTAAATAAACGGTTTGGCTTTGTTTTTGTTTTTTTAGCAGAACTAAAGTAAGCGTGCTAAGTTTGATTTATAAGCGAGAATAAGGGAAGT
>CAMOFU010000157.1 GCA_946613705.1 uncultured Clostridia bacterium | reverse complement strand
TTTTAACACATAAAAGCATTAAAACGGAGTGATAAATATGAAAATAGTGATCGTCGGGATAGGTCTGATCGGCGGGTCGCTCGCAAAGGCGATCAAGAAGAATACTCAGCACAGCGTTTATGCGATAGATACCGACCCCGAAACGATAACAGCGGCTATTGCTCAGGAGGTCATTGACGGTACCGCCGAGGTCGGGGAGCTTTCGCGATTTGATATGGTGATACTCGGTCTGTATCCCGATACTACCGTGCGCTTCTGTCTTGACAACATTGAACACTTCAAAAAGGGCGGGATCGTCATCGACACCTGCGGCATCAAGACGGCAGTTGTAGAGCAGGTAGAGAAGCCGCTTGCAGATGCGGGTGTGCGTTTTGTCGGCTGTCACCCGATGGCAGGGCGCGAGTTTTCCGGCTTTGCTTATTCGATCGACAATTTGTTCGAGAATGCCAGCTTTATCATGACACCCACCGATAACACTGCAATGTCTGCTGTCCGAGAGGTTTCTCAGTTCGCTTACGACATCGGCTTTGCTAAGTGCGTTATGTCCTCTCCCGAGGAGCATGACAGGGTCATCGCATTCACTTCGCAGCTGGCACATATCGTATCATCTGCATACGTCAAGAGCCCGAGCCTTATGGATCAGGCAGGCTTTTCGGCGGGCAGCTTCCGCGACCTAACACGGGTAGCCAAGCTCAACGAGGATATGTGGACCACATTGTTCATGCTAAACCGCGGGCCGCTGATCGACGAGATCTCGCACATCATAGAGCACCTTGAAGAATACCGCTCGGCGCTTGAATCCCGTGACAGCGATCGGCTGAAGCAGCTTCTGCGGGAAGGCAGGATACTTAAAGAGAAGTCTAACGCTTCACTCGGAAAATGATATACTGCGGCTTCGCCTGCATCGAGCAGACGAAGCTTTTTTGTTTTTGCTTTTGAAAAATATGTTTTTGATTTTTGATTTTTGACTGCAAGCTTTGCAGCGCCGTTTCCGATTACCATAGTGAAGGAGGTCGGGTAGTGATGAACGACATGAGCATCGTTGAGATGTTTTATTCGCGCAGCGAGCAGGCTGTCGATGCCGCTGCAAAGATATACGGCGAACGGCTCAGAAGGCTTGCAATGAGCTTTCTCGGCAGTGAGCAGGATGCCGAGGAGTGTCTGAACGATGTTTATATGAAGGCATGGCGCTCGATCCCTCCGAACAAGCCCGACGATCTGTTCGGCTATCTTGCAAGGCTGACCCGATGTACTGCGTTTGATATGATAGACAAGCGCAGCGCGGTAAAGCGTTCGGCGCAGTTGGTGGAGCTCAGCAGCGAGCTGGAGGAATGTATAGCCGATCCCGCCGAGGATATGAGCGGCAGCGAGCTTGCCGAGCTTATGGACAGCTTTCTCGGCAGCTTGAAGCCGTATAAGCGCCGAATTTTCGTGCTCAGGTATTTTTACGGCTATCATATAGCGGAGATCTCGCAGCAGACGGGTTTTTCGGAAAGCAAGATCAATACGGTCCTCTCGCGCACAAGAAAGGCGCTGAGGGAGTATCTTAAAGGAAAGGGTGTTGACGTATGAAAGGAAACGATATTTTAAAGGCAATGAACGGGATAGACGGGAAGTATCTCAACGAGCAGACCGAGATCAGGGCAGGCAGCGGCAAAAGGATACGCCGTCCCGCTGCCATGATCGCTGCTGTATGTGCGGCTCTGGCAATGACCGTCACTGCGGGCGCGGCTGTGTATCAGGCCTTTTTCCACAAGGAGAGTGTAGAGCATTATATCTCGGGCTCTGACTCTCTGCCCGAGACGGTCTGTGTTTCTATGGAGAACGAGCATCTGCGGCTGACTATAGATAAGCTGCTGTATGACGGCAATGCGCCCTTGATGATCGTCACCGCCGAGAGCTTCGATGAAGAAGGACGCGCTATAGCAAGCGAGTCTCCCGCCGTTTACTACAGCAAGACAGGCAGGGCAGAAGATAGAGTCTATGCCGGCGGTGCTGAATTGATACGCGGCGAAAATGAGGATCCCGATATCTATAAGTATGTGTACGAGCTCGATTATACCGAGTTCGATCTCAGTAAGCCTGTATGGCTGCACTTTATGAAGGGTCAGTTTGATGAATGTGAGCCTATAGAGGTCAAAACAAACGGAGAAGTACGACAAGAGACTTTTGCGGCTCAGCTGAATATCGAAAAGAATCTTGATACGGCAGACTATTATTCGGCAGACGGCAGACGGATCACTCTTTCTCCGATCGGCGCGTATATCGGTGAGGGCTTTACTCTTGAAAACCCGGATGATTCGCTTCTCCGATCGATGCAGTTCAGGTATTCTGACGGCAGGACCGAACCGCTCGGCGATTCACATACACGCTCGTTCCACATAGGCACCGATACTCAGGACGGTGTAACAACAGTCGAGTATGAGCGCTGCTTCTTCGGTGAGGTGCTGGATATCTCGGGCATTGATGCGCTGATAGTTCAGGGTACCGAGTTCGTTAAAAAGTAAATGATGCTATGATTTTGGGGCAGTCTTCGGGCTGCTCCTTTTTTATCTTTTTGTAAAAAAGATATAAAAACACAAAATAATATTGCAAAAATATATAGAATATGCTATAATGATATATGGAGATATTCCAAAGTATTTTTCTTGCAAGGAGGCAAAAATATGAAACTGAATTTTATCGGGGCAGCCCATGAAGTAACGGGCAGCTGCACCTATATCAATGCCTGCGGAAAGCATTTTCTTGTAGACTTCGGAATGGAGCAGGGGATAGATGTCTATGAAAATGCGCAGGTGCCGACATCACCGTCAAATATTGATTTTGTGCTGCTTACGCACGCGCATATAGATCACTCGGGATTGCTTCCGCTGCTGAGTGCGGGCGGCTTCAGGGGCGAGATACACTGCACCCGTGCGACTGCTAATCTCTGCGGCATAATGCTGCGTGACTCGGCACACATACAGGAATTTGAAAGTGAATGGCGCTCTCGCAAGGCAAAGCGCAGGGGTCAGGATGATGTTGAGCCGCTTTATACGATAGCCGATGCCGAGGAGGCTATCAAGCTTTTTGTCCCGCACGGTTACAATGAGGTCATTGAGATCTGCGAGGGGATAAAGATCAGATTTGTCGATGCGGGACATCTGCTGGGCTCTTCAAGCATAGAGATATGGATAACCGAGGACGGTCAGACGCGCAAGCTCATTTTCTCGGGCGATATCGGCAACAAGCATCAGCCGCTTATCCGCGACCCGCAGTATCTTGACGAGGCCGACTACGTCGTTATGGAGTCCACCTACGGTACGAGAATGCATGAGCGTCCCGCCGATTATGCAAAGGCTCTGGCAGAGGTGCTCCAGCGCACCTTTGACCGCGGCGGAAACGTCGTGATACCGAGCTTTGCAGTAGGAAGAACACAGGAGATGCTATATTTTCTCAGGCAGATCAAGGAGCAGGGTCTTGTCAGGGGTCACGCGCATTTTCCCGTGTATGTTGACTCGCCGCTTGCGATAGACGCAACAGATATCTTTATCCGCAACAAGGATTCATGTTACGACGAGGAAGCTATGCGGTATGTGAAAATGGGCATCAATCCGATCACCTTCGATGACCTGCGGCTTGCTGTTACGAGCGACCAGTCCCGAGCGATAAATTTCGACCGTATACCGAAGGTCATAATTTCGGCAAGCGGTATGTGTGAAGCGGGGCGTATCAAGCATCATCTAAAGCACAATCTCTGGCGGCCCGAATGTACTGTTGTTTTCGTCGGTTATCAGGCAGCACAGACGCTCGGCAGACAGCTGTGTGAGGGGGTGAAAAGGGTCAAGCTCTTCGGTGAGGATATCGGTGTCAGTGCTGAGATAACGATACTCCCCGGTGTCAGCGGCCATGCCGACAAAGCGGGGCTCGATGAATGGATAAGCCACATCAAGGTCGGCGGCAAGGTGTTTGTAAATCACGGCGACAGCGCTGTCGCAGAGCAGTATACCGCTCATCTGAGGGACGATCTCAGTCTTGATGCATACTGCCCGTACAGCGGCGCGGAGCTCGACCTTATCTCGGGTGAGTTCAAAAATGTCGAGCCTGTTCCGATCACCCGCACCGCAAAGCCATCTACTGCGTATCAGCGGCTCGTGGCATCGCTTGACCGCCTGAGTGCGATCGTACAGTCAAGCAAGGGGCTTACCAATAAGGAGCTCGGCAAAATGGCAGATACGATCGCTAACCTGTGCAGCAAGTGGGAAGGCTGACAATGGCAGACAACTATTCTGCCGAGCTGCTGCTGCGTGAGATAACACCTGAGGACAACGCCGCGATAGAGTCGGTGATACGTTCATGTCTTATAGAATTCGGAGCCGACCATGACGGCACCGCATGGGCAGACCCGATGCTCGGGCGGTTCTCTGAGGTTTACTCGCAGGAGGGGAGCCGCTACTGGGTCGCGGTATACTGCGGCAGGGTAGTCGGAGGCTGCGGCATTGGTCGGCTCACGGATACTGTCTGCGAGCTGCAAAAGATGTATCTTCTGCCCGAGGTGCGCGGCAGGGGATTTGCTCGGTCGCTTATGGATAAAGCTCTGGGGTTTGCACGTTTGCACTATGAGCAGTGTTTTCTTGAAACTCTTGAAAACATGACAGCTGCACAGCGGTTGTACGAGCATTTCGGATTTGTCCGCACCGATGAGCAGCCGGTGGTGACCGAGCATTATGCCTGTGATGTGAGATATATCAAAAATCTGAGATAAAGGAGATAATACTAATATGAAAAAACTAAGCTGCCTTACGATCAATAAGCGTATCCAGAAGAAGGCTTCGAGCTTTGTCCGCAGGTGTGAGGAGGATTATACGCTCCAGATAGAAACTGTGGCAGATTCTATCGCAGAGAGCAGGGGAGCCAAGCCGATAATCCTGCTGGCGGGGCCTTCCGGCTCGGGCAAGACAACGTCGGCACTGCGGCTCGAGGAGTATCTCGACAAGGCGGGAATGGAGACTCATACCATTTCGATGGACAATTATTTTCTTCCGCTCGATGAAGCGACAGCAGAGCGCACCGAGGACGGAACGATAGATTTTGAATCTCCCACGCGGCTGGATATGGAGCTTCTCGACAAACATATGAAGATGCTTTCACGCGGTGAAGAGATAGAGGTGCCGACCTTTGATTTCACAAGGCAGGACCGCGGAAGTGAGGTAAGAAAGCTCAGGCGCAAGGAAAACGAGCTCGTGATTTTTGAAGGTATACACGCGCTCAACCCTTCGGTCATGGGTATACATACGGATATTGCGACGGGAGTGTATGTCAGCGTAAGGACAAGGCTTGAATCCAAGGCAAGCGAGCTGCTTCACCCATCTCATCTGCGTCTGATGCGCCGCATTATCCGTGATAAGCTGTTCCGCGGGAGGGACGCTGTTGCAACGATGGAGATGTTCGCATCGGTCGAGCGCGGAGAGGACAAATACATAATGCCCTACAAGCGCTATGCACAGTATTCGATCAATACTTTTATGGCATACGAGCCCTCTGTCTACAAGCGTTATCTCCTCGATGATCTGCGCCGTGCAAGGGACTCGGGGTATGCTTTCAATCAGCTTGACCTTATGATCGAGATGCTGGAATACCTTGAGCCCGTGGACATTGATCTGGTGCCCGGGACATCGCTCGTGCGTGAGTTTGTCGGCGGGAGCGATCTGGCATATTGACACAGGCGATCGAACATGAACGTTCGTTGTTTCTCCGTCTGTTGACATTTTGAATGC
>CAMOFU010000156.1 GCA_946613705.1 uncultured Clostridia bacterium | reverse complement strand
AAGAATTTTATGATGTTTTATGCGAATATGTTGAAAAAGCAATTAAAGATAAAGATGCATCGTTTCAGGACGAAGCAAGAGTATATCTCCGTCTGTTCAAAGAAAACCATGATCTTAACTAAAAACACAAAAAAATGCCGCGGTCGGACGGTTTTCTCTTGACAATGCTCCGATTTTGCTATACAATAGAATAGTATAATGATCTGCGCGGAGATCGGACAACGTCCGAGCTCAGCTCTGCTCAGCTCTGCGCAGCTCTGTGCAGCTCTGCGCAGCTCTCGGAACACATCATTAATTATTAAATACAAGGAGAATGTCAAATGAAGAATACCGAAAAGACAATGGACAAGCTCGTTACTCTGTGCAAGGGCAGAGGCTTTGTATATCCGGGCAGCGAGATCTACGGCGGTCTTGCAAACACATGGGATTACGGTCCTCTCGGCGTCGAGCTGAAAAACAATATCAAGGACGCATGGAGACAGAAATTCGTCCGCGAGAACAAGTATAACGTCGGCCTCGATTCTGCCATACTGATGAACCCGCAGACATGGGTGGCTTCGGGGCACATCGGCTCCTTCTCCGACCCGCTGATGGACTGCAAGGAGTGCAAGACCCGTCACCGCGCAGATAATCTGATCGAGGACTTCGACGGCACCAACGTTGCAGGCTGGTCGAACGAGCAGATGATGGATTACATCAAGGAAAAGAATATCCCCTGTCCCAACTGCGGCAAGCACAACTTCACCGATATCCGCCAGTTCAACCTGATGTTCAAGACCTTCCAGGGCATAACCGAGGACTCGAAGGCAGAGCTCTATCTCCGTCCCGAGACTGCACAGGGCATCTTTGTGAACTTTGCAAATATCCAGCGCACCAGCCGCAAGAAGGTACCTTTCGGCGTGGCACAGGTCGGCAAGAGCTTCCGCAACGAGATCACCCCGGGCAACTTCATCTTCCGTGTCCGCGAGTTCGAGCAGATGGAGCTTGAGTTCTTCTGCAAGCCGGGCACCGATCTTGAATGGTTCGATTACTGGCGCAGCTACTGCAAGAACTTCCTGCTCTCGCTCGGCATCAAGGAGGAGAACCTCCGCCTGAGAGATCATTCCAAGGAGGAGCTGAGCTTCTATTCCAAGGCGACGACAGACTTTGAGTATCTTTTCCCGTTCGGCTGGGGCGAGCTCTGGGGGATCGCCGACAGAACGGACTACGACCTCAATCAGCATATCAAGACCTCGGGCAAGAGCCTTGATTACTTCGACCCCGAGACTAACGAGAGATACGTTCCCTATGTTATCGAGCCCTCGCTGGGCGTTGAGAGACTGTTCCTGACCGTCATCACCGAGGCATATGACGAGGAGGACATCGGAACTCCCGAGAAGCCCGATGTAAGAACGGTAATGCATTTCCACCCCGCGCTCGCACCGTTCAAGGCGTGCGTGCTGCCGCTGTCGAAGAAGCTCTCCGAGAAGGCTTCCGCTATCTGCGGCGAGCTGGCTAAGGATTTCAGCGTGGATTATGACGAGGCGGGCTCGATCGGCAAGCGCTACCGCCGTCAGGACGAGATCGGAACACCCTTCTGCATCACCGTTGACTTTGACACTGCCGAGGACGGCTGCGTTACCGTCCGCGACAGAGATACTATGCAGCAGGAGCGCGTAAGGCTCGATCTTCTCAAGGATTATATCGCAGAGCGCATCAGGCTCTGATCGGACAGAACATACAGGATAAAAATAAAAACAAAACAGAGCGGAGGACATCAGAGTTCTCCGCTCTGTTTTGTTGTGCGGGCTGCCTAAACCGTGTGAATGTTGAAGACCATCATTGCGATGTTGAAGAACACCAGCGTCGTGCAGGTGTCCACTATCGTAGAGATCAGCGGGGCAGCCATCAGCGCAGGGTCAAGGTGCAGGCGCTTTGCGAGCATCGGCAGCATACAGCCGATGAGCTTCGACATGATAACGGTCGAGACTATAGCAAGGCTCACGGTGACAGCCAGCTTCAGCGGCGAGTCTATCGCCCCCGGGGATATGTAGGCATAGGTAATGTATATCCTTATCCCGTTTACGATCGCCAGTATCACGCTCACTATCAGCGCGATGCGGAATTCCTTGAACACTACCTTGAAGAAGTCCCTCAGCCGTATCTCCCCCAGTGCCATTCCGCGTATTATCATAGTCGAGGTCTGGCTGCCGCAGTTTCCGCCCGTGCCCGTGAGCATCGGTATAAAGGATACCAGCAGAGGTACCGCTGCGAATGCCGCCTCGTACTTGGTGATGATCGTTCCCGTGAGCGTTGCCGAGAGCATAAGCACCAGCAGCCACGCGATACGGTTCCTTGCGTGCTTGAATACCGAGGTCTTGAAGTAGCTGTCCTCAATGGGTGCCATACCTGCCATGTGCGAGAAGTCCTCGGTGTTCTCGTCCTGCATAACGTCCATAGCATCGTCGAACGTAACGATGCCGACTATCCTGTTCTCCTTGTCCACCACAGGCAGCGCAAGGAAGTCGTATTTCTCAAACTGCTTTGCAACAAGCTCCTTGTCCTCGAGCGTATCCACGGTGATGACGTTCGTTTCCATTATATCCTCGATCAGATCGTCGTCATCGCTCAGCAGGATATCCAGCACCGAGAGCACACCGATCAGCCGCCTGTTCTCGGTTACATAGAGCGTGTAGATAGTCTCCTTCACAAAGCCGACGTGCCTTATCTTCTCCAGTGCCTCGCGCACCGTCATCGTCTTGTCCAGATAGACATACTCGGTGGTCATTATCGACCCCGCCGAGTCCTTCGGATATTTCAGTATCTGGTTTATCTGCCGCCTTGTCTCGCTGTCCGCCGTTTTCAGTATTCGTGATACAACGTTCGCGGGCATTTCCTCGATCATGTCAACGGTGTCGTCTATGAACAGATCGTCGATGACCTCCTCAAGCTCCTTATCGGTGAACGAGTTGATGAGCAGCTCCTGCATATCGGGCTCCATGTAGGCGAAAACGTCCGCCGCAGCGTCCTTCGGCAGCAGCCTGAACAGCACGGGCAGCTCACGCTTCTCGATCTCGTCGTTGTCGTGAAAATGCCCGAACAGATCGGCTATATCCGCCTCGTTCATGTTCTCGAAGATCTCTTTTATTACCTTGTAGTTCTTCTTGTCCAGCAGTCTGATAATGGTATCATAAAGCAATTTAAACTCCTCCTCTTCCGTGCTGCCCTGTCACAGCACGAGCTTGTTAAAGAGGGAGCAGTCCCGCAGGGGTGATATGAGCATCACCTGTCCGCCGTCGGGGCTTGCCGCCTCTGCCGTTACTTCCATCGTCCACTCATATCACTCCTTTGTCAGTTGATCTGTGATCGTTCTCTAAAAAAACGTGTTAAAATATTTGCGGATATCAGGCGACGTGACCCGTTTCGGGATCACTTTATCGCATCAAAGCCCTGCCTGATATCCTCGAGGATATCGTCTATGTTCTCAAGGCCTACCGAGATGCGGATAAGACCGCCGTCGATGCCCGCCGCAATAAGCTGCTCGTCGGTGAGCTGGCGGTGTGTGGCAGATGCGGGGTGCAGCACACAGGTGCGGATATCGGCAACGTGTACCTCGTTCGAGGCAAGCTTCAGGCTGTCCATGAACTTCACCGCAGTGCTCCTGCCGCCCTTGATCGAGAAGCTGATAACACCGCTCGTGCCGTCGGGCATATACTTCTGCGCAAGCGCATGATATCTGCTGCTCTCGAGCCCGGGGTAATTCACCGACTCGACAAGCTCATGCCCCTCGAGGAACTTCGCAACGGTCAGCGCGTTCTCGCAGTACTGCTTCATGCGGATAGGCAGCGTTTCAAGGCCGAGATTCAGATAGAACGCAGACTGCGCCGCGGGATAGCAGCCGAAGTCTCTCATCAGCTGCATCCTTGCCTTGACGATGTATGCCGCCTTGCCGTACTGCTTGGTGTATACGGTGCCGTGGTAGCTCTCGTCGGGCTCGGTGAACTCGGGGAACTTCCCGTTAGTCCAGTCAAAGTTTCCCGAATCGACGATAACGCCGCCGCCCTGAACAGCGTGGCCGTCCATGTACTTAGTGGTGGAGTGTACGATTATGTCCGCGCCGAACTCAAAGGGTCTGCACAGCACAGGGGTCGGGAAGGTGTTGTCGATGATGAGCGGAACACCGTTCTCGTGCGCGATCTTCGCAAACTTCTCTATATCGAAAACAGTAAGTGCGGGATTAGCGAGCGTCTCGCCGAACACTGCCTTTGTGTTGGGCTTGAAGGCAGCCCTGATCTCGTCCTCGGGAGCATCTGCATCAACAAAGATGCACTCTATGCCGAGCTTTTTGAGCGTATAGGCAAAGAGGTTTATCGTGCCGCCGTAGATAGTAGCAGCCGAGATAAAGCTGTCGCCCGCCTTGAGTATGTTCAGCAGCGAGAGCAGCGATGCCGCCTGACCGCTCGAGGTACACATAGCGCCTATACCGCCCTCGAGAGCGTTGATCTTTTCCTCCACAGCCATTACCGTCGGGTTCTCAAATCTCGAATAGATAAGGCTCTTCGTGGGGTCGTCAAAAACAGCCGCCACATCGTCCGTCGAGTCATATACATAGGTAGTGCTCTGAACGATCGGCACTACTCTCGGCTCGGTGTTCTTGGGTGTGTAGCCCGCGTGCAGGCATTTGGTCTCGATCTTCATAAGTATCAGTTCCTTCCGTTAATATTTGATTTATATATTATATATTATTATATATTTATATAGCTAAAGCTTTTGGCGCTTTTGATACATTCCTCGATCTTGTCCCGATCGTGACCGAAGAAGGATAATGTATAAAGGATATATGTATCCTCCGAATACTCATAATAAGCATTGATGTTGGTCTGCTCATCTATCCCCCTGTCGGGCTCTCCCGGGAAATGGAAAACAACAGCAAAGCCTTTCCTTTCTTCGTCAAGCTCCCAGGTCTCGGCAGCTTCGATCGTGAAATAGTCACTTGTCAGCGAGCTTATTTCATTGACCTTGTCATCAAAGCTCATAAGCGGCGACGGGTCATCGCAGCCGTCCTCTTCATTTGGATAACGCCATGCGTAAAGCTCCGCCCTGAGATCTGCATCTTCAGACTGGTTCTGGTGCATGAGCTGCTTGCTCATCATTTTGTGCTGACCGTTATACTCATCATGCCAGTAATCGGAAACGCCGCTCGGTGCAACACCCTCGGGCAGAGTGATGCGGAAATCAAAGTCCTCACCAACGGTGAATCCTGTCTCATGCTCCATTCCGCTTACGTCCCCGCCCCAACACGACCACCACTGATATGCGTCAACGAGCATATAGGTGTCGGACTCGTCAATAAGGCAGGAAATGGTATTGTCCTTTTCGGGCTTGAACTGAATTGAGTCAAAGCTCTTTCCGCCGCCGCTTTTCAGGACTATCAGATTCGTGAACGGAATATCCCCGAGCGCATCGGGATCGACCGTAAAGGTCAGCGTCGCATTCTTTCCTTCAAGCTCAACGCTTATCGGACAGCCCACAAGCCCGACTGTTCCCGACGAGAGAACATCTCGGCCAAAGACATTTTCAATGCTGCTGACCCCTGTAGGTCCATAGACCTCAAGGCTGACATTCGTTATCTGCGGAGCGTCAGGCTCGTTGATATCAAGCGAAAAAGACGAAGGATATCCCTCCGATGATCCCTCGGACGAGCTGCTCTCTCGGTCTTCCTTGCTCTCTTCATACGAGTCGGCAGCCGAAACGGAGATCGGGGCAGCTGCCGTAATATCGCGGTCGGGCTCCGAGCTTGTGACGGTCTTTCCGCAGGACGTCAGGCAAAGCAGGGCTGCAGCGACAGCAACAGATCTTTTCATGGCAAAGCCTCCTGTTATCCT
>CAMOFU010000155.1 GCA_946613705.1 uncultured Clostridia bacterium | reverse complement strand
ATGCCTGCTTTGAGCCCTCTATCGACTATATCGTTGTAAAGCTGCCCAAGTGGCCGTTTGATAAGTTCGTTTACGCAAAGCGCGAGCTGGGTACGCAGATGAAGGCTACGGGCGAGGTAATGAGCATCGGCACCAGCTTCGAGCAGGCGATGATGAAGGCTGTGAGAGGTGCCGAGATCGGCCACGACAGCCTGCGCTCTCCCAAGCTCGAGGGTCTGAGCGATGACGAGATCAGGCAGAAGCTCCACGACTGCAACGATGAGAGACTGTTCGTGGTATACGAGGCGCTCCGCCGCGGAGTTACTCCCGAGGAGATCTTCGATATCACCAAGATAGACAAGTGGTTCACCTATAAGCTGCTGAACCTTGTGAACCTCGAAAATCAGCTCGAAACGGGCGACGATTCCTTCGAGCTGTATCATCAGGCAAAGAAGTTCGGCTTCCCCGACAAGGTCATCGAGAGACTTACAGGCAAGCCGATCGTAAAGCCGCTCCATGCCGTTTATAAAATGGTCGATACCTGCGCCGCAGAGTTCGCTGCGCAGACTCCCTACTTCTATTCGACCTATGACAGCGAGGACGAGGCTGAGGAGTTCATAAAGTCGGTACACACGGGCAATAAGACTGTTATCGTTTTCGGCTCGGGTCCTATCAGGATAGGTCAGGGCATCGAGTTCGATTACGCCTCCGTTCACTGCGTATGGGCACTGAAGGAGCGCGGCTTTGATGTAGTCATCGTAAACAATAACCCCGAGACTGTCTCCACCGACTTCGATACCGCCGACAGACTGTATTTCGAGCCGCTCACCAACGAGGACGTTATGAATATCATCAGGGTCGAGAAGCCCTACGGCGTTGTCGTTGCCTTCGGCGGACAGACCGCTATCAAGCTTACCAAGCATCTCGCGGAGCAGGGAGTGAATATCCTCGGCACACCTCCCGATTCGATAGATGCGGCTGAGGACAGAGAGCGCTTTGACGAGCTGCTCGAGCTGCACAAGATCAAGCGTCCGCAGGGCTTCACGGTAATGACGACCGATGAGGCGCTCGAGGTCGCCAACAAGATCGAGTACCCCGTGCTGATGCGTCCTTCCTACGTTCTCGGCGGACAGAATATGATAATCGCCTTCAACGATGATGATATCAAGGAGTATATGGCTATCATTCTCGCACAGGGCATAGAGAACCCCGTGCTGATAGACAAGTACCTTATGGGCCCCGAGCTCGAGGTCGATGCGATCTGCGACGGCGAGGATATCCTTATCCCCGGTATCATGGAGCATATCGAGCGTGCGGGCATACATTCGGGCGACTCTATCGCTGTATATCCCGCATGGAACGTTTCCGACAAGATGATCGAGCGCATCATCGACTGCTCTAAGAAGCTCGCAGTCTCGCTCAATACAAAGGGTCTTGTCAATATACAGTATCTTATCTATCAGGACGAGCTGTATGTTATCGAGGTGAACCCTCGTTCCTCGAGAACTATCCCGTACATCTCCAAGGTAACGGGCGTGCCGATGGTAGACCTTGCAACAAGAGCTATGCTCGGCGAGAAGCTTGACGATATGGGCTACGGGACAGGGCTTTATCCCAATTCGCCCTATGTGGCTGTCAAGGTGCCTGTGTTCTCGTTCGCCAAGCTGATAGATGTCGATAACCACCTGGGCCCCGAGATGAAGTCTACGGGCGAGGTGCTGGCAGTCGCTTCGAGCCTCGAGGAGTCGCTGTACAAGGGGCTTATCGCGGCGGGCTATAAGCTCGGCAGCAAGGGCGGCGTTCTTATCACCGTAAGAGATTCCGATAAGCGCGAGATACCGCAGACCGCAAAGGCGTTCTATGACCTCGGCTTCAAGATCTATGCTACCCACGGCACCGCAGCTGTGCTCGAGGAGCACGGTATCCCCTGCGAGACCGTCGCAAAGATCCACGAGGCTGATGAGAATACCCTCACCCTTATCGAGAGCGGAAAGATCAGCTATGTTATCTCCACATCATCAAAGGGTCGTATCCCGACAAGGGATTCGGTAAAGATAAGAAGAAAGACAGTCGAGAGAAATATCCCCTGCCTGACCTCTATCGACACTGCGAACGCGATAGCTGCTTCTATCAGGAGCAAGTTCACCGAGGACAATACCGAGATCGTGAACATCAACAATATGCGCACCGAAAAGAAGCGTCTTGAATTCACCAAGATGCAGGGCTGCGGCAATGACTATATCTACTTCAACTGCTTCGACCAGAAGATCGACAACCCCGAGGGTCTTGCACTCAAGCTTTCGGACAGGCACTTCGGTATCGGCGGCGACGGTGTGATACTCATTGAGCGCTCGGACGTTGCGGCAGGCAAGATGCGTATGTTCAACCTTGACGGCTCCGAGGGCAAGATGTGCGGCAACGGCATACGCTGCGTTGCCAAGTTCATGCGCGACAATATGCTCGTTAATTCAGATGACTTCACCGTTGAGACGCTCAGCGGCATCATGAAGATCAACCTCACTCGTCATTACGGCGAGGTCAACGGCGCAACGGTGAATATGGGCAGGGCAGAGCTCGATCCCAAAATGATACCCGTAGCACTCGATGCCGATGCGAACGGCAGGGTAGTTGACCGCGAGGTGACTATCGGCGGCGAGAAGTACAACATCACCTGCGTATCTATGGGCAATCCCCATGCAGTCGTGTTCATGAAGAATATCGACGGACTGGATATCGACGAGATCGGTCCCAAGTTCGAGCATGACCCGATCTTCCCCGAGAGAGTCAATGCCGAGTTCATCAAGGTGATAGACGAGAACACACTGAAAATGAGAGTGTGGGAGCGCGGCTCGGGCGAGACATGGGCTTGCGGAACAGGTGCCTGCGCTGCGGCTGTTGCGGCTGTGCTGGGCGGCTACTGCAAGAAGGATACCGATATCACCGTAAGGCTCAAGGGCGGCGACCTCATCGTCCGCTATACCGACGACGCTGTTTATATGACAGGCGATGCCGTAACGGTCTACTCGGGCTCGATAATCGTCTGATGAGCAGTGCTGCTTAACGATCGGTAAAGCACAGCATAAACAAACATATAACAATTACAGAACAGATAAAAAAGCCTCCCGCGGTTCGATCACCGTGGGAGGCTTTGTCGTTATAAGGTTTTCAGGGGTTTGCGGGTATGCCTGCCGCCGTGAGCCAGGCGGCTATATCCTCGTTCAGCGTGCTGCCGCCCGAGTAGTGGACCGAAAGCCCCTCGCCTATCACCGAGTCGGGGGCAAGCTTGGCAATGGCTGTAAGGCTCTGCCCGAAGCGCCCGCCGCCGTGTGAGCAGAAGGGGAGTATCGTCTTGCCCGAGAGATCGTAGCTTTCAAGGAAGGTTGCGATCGGCATGGGGATAGATGCCCACCAGTTGGGGTATCCAAGCAGTATCGTGTCGTATTGCTCAATGTTGTCGATATGCTCGTTCAGCTCGGGACGTGCCTGCCTGTGCTGATCCTCCTGCGCTTGCATGAGCACGGTGTTGTAGTCGTCGGAGTAGGGCTCCACGGGTGTCAGCTCAACAATATCCGCACCCGTAAGGCGCTGTATCTCCTGCGCTATGCCCCGTGTGTTGCCGCTCCACGAGAAATAGACTATCAGCAGCTTTCCTGTCTTTTCAGCCTTGATGTTCTCCTTCGCCGTGATAATGCCGTCGGGAGAGCTGTCTGCGTTCCTGACGAGCCTTACACCAATATTGCTGCTCTTCAGGTCGGCCTGTCCTGCGGCGCGGTATGCGCTGCGCATATTTTTGGCAAAGTCGTTCCAGCCGCCGCCGCGGTAGATGTGCCGTGTGCCTGCTTCGGGGCCTGTCGGGTCGGCTGCTGCTGCGGCACCGTATTCGCCGTAATAGTCCCAGCACCATTCGTTCACGTTCCCGTGGCAGTCATACAGCCCCCAGCTGTTCGGCGCAAAGCTCCCGACCTTTACGGTCGTCTGTCGGTATTCGCCCGGGCGGGCTTCGAGTACCTCGTTGTCGAAATAGTTCTCCTCGATCTCATAGGGATAGTGCCCGTAGAAATTCGCTTCCTCGGCGCTGAGAGAATGCTCGGTGTTGAACGGCGTTTCCGTACCTGCGCGGCAGGCGTATTCCCATTCGGCTTCGGTCGGCAGGCGGTAACCGTCAGCCGACCTGTCCCAGCTCACCTCGCCGTCCGATACGGTGTAAACAGGCTCAAGCCCCGCTGCCTTGCTTCTCGCATTCGCATACTGCACAGCATCGACCCACGAAATGCTGTCCACAGGCAGATCGCTGCCATCGAAGGCGCTCGGGTCGCTGCCCATAAGCCGCTCGTAATCGGACTGGACCGTCTCGAGCGGGTCGATATAGAACGGTGATACGGTCACCTCGTGGAGAAGCTCATCACCTATGCGCCAGTTCTCCGATTCGGGGCTGCCCATTTTGAAGCTCCCGCCGCCGATCAGAACAAAGCCGTCGTTCACCTCCGCAGGTGCGGCAGCTGTGCTTTCTATATCGGAATCGGAATCGGGATCGGATCTGCTGTCGGTATCGGTGTCGGCAGCGGACGGGGTGTCTTTCTTCGCCGTATCGGTCTGTGCGGACTGCGACGAGTTCTGCCTGCCTGTGCTGCTGAAGCCTGTCCTTTCGGCGCTCTTGTTTGTGATAAGGAATACCGCCGTGCCGATGACGACCGCGCATACGAGCCAGATCAGCGGCTTGGGAGAGTATTTCCTGTCCTTGTTCTTCTGAGTGAGCTCTGCGACAGTATATCCCGCAAGCACGAAGAAAAGCAGCATAGCAAGGTTTTGCAGTATTATCAGCCACTTTGCGGTCTGATAATCAAGGAATGCGAAGTGCGTTCTGAAAAAGATGTAATTGACGATATCGCTCTTTATGAACAGCCACAGCCCCGCGCCCGAGATGCAGGTGAGTATGAACCTGAAGATCAGCCTTCCCGTATCGTTCATTCCTGCGGTCATTGCCTTCATGTGCAGACCGATGTGTATGCCCATGAATATAAACGACCAGTGCGACATCGCAAGATGCAGCTCGCGGGCGGTCATCACATTGATAAAGCCGTACATGAACGGTACCGCGTGACCGCTCATAGCCATTCCGCTGACCGCAGTCATCGCTATAGCTGCGAGCAGCAGCGTGTTCACTGCGGTCATGGCGATGCGGTAGGGTGTATACCTGCCCTTGAAGACCGCGCCGTACCACCTGCGGTTAAGGATATGGTGGACGATCAGCACCACCGTCATGCTTATGCCAAGCCATTCGTGCAGCGTCTCACCCGTTATCTGAAATGCCATCAGGAACAGCAGCAGGACTGTCAGCACAACATCAACTATCCGCTTTATCATATTGTTCGTCTTTGCCTGCATGACGATCCCTCCCTGTCAGTTCATGCTGTTTATCCGGTCCTTCGCCTCGTCCTCGGAAATGCCTGCTTCGAGCCTTCCGCCTTCCCGTATTATTTCAGCCTGCCGTAGTCTTCTTCCGATACAGGCTCGCACCATTCGGTGCTGCCGCCCTCTGCGGGTATCTCGATCGCAAGGTGAGAGAACCAGCTGTCGGGTGCGGCACCGTGCCAGTGCTTTGCCTCTGCGGGGATATTGATGACAGTTCCTGCGGTCAGCTCAACTGCCTCCTTGCCCCACTCCTGATAGTAGCCCCTTCCGCCGACGCAGATAAGCAGCTGTCCGCCGCCCTTTTCGGCATGGTGGATATGCCAGTTGTTGCGGCAGGCAGGCTCGAAGGTAACATTGAAGATCGGCAGCTGCTCGGTCGATACGGGGGCAAGATAGCTCTGCCCCACGAAGAATTTGCCGTAGGGATTGGGCTCGCCGACAGGGAAGAAGATCGTGTTCTGATACCTGTCCTTGTCTGTCAGCTCGGGGACGGCTTCGTTCCAGATCTCCTTGG
>CAMOFU010000154.1 GCA_946613705.1 uncultured Clostridia bacterium | reverse complement strand
CGACCGCAGGATATGGTTGACTTTGTAAATAAATAGTGCTATAATAGTAATTAAGATGTTTAGTGTCTTTGTATAATCTGTAAAAAAGGCGGTGCGGGCATGATAGGGAAGTATAAGATCGCGGCTCTGTGCGTATCGAGGATCTTTGACGATTCTGCGCACGAGATCGTTACCGAGCTGAACAAGAACATCGCAGATAAGGGCTACAGGCTCTTTGTTTACAACACCTGCTCCGATCTGTATTGGGATACCCCGAGCGAGAAGGGCGAGGCTTCGGTGTTCGAGCTTATCGATATGCGCAGCATAGATGTGCTTATCATCGCTGATGAGATGATAAAGAACAAGGCGATCATAGATAAGCTGATAGACAAGGCGGGGATATTCGATGTGCCCGTTATCATGATCGGCGGCGAGCACGCGGGGACGATAAGCATAGGCTTTGATTACGAGAGCGGCTTTGAGGACGTGGTGCGCCATATCGTTGAGTACCACGGGATGAGGCGGCTGCACTTTATGGCGGGCGTGCAGGGCAATGAGTTTTCCGAGAGCAGGATAGATGTGTTCGAGAGAGTGCTGAATGAGAACGGCATCGAGTTCGACCGCAGCACCATGCTCAGCTACGGAGATTTCTGGAACACCCCCACGGCTGCCGCAACAGAGAAGCTGCTCGAACGCGACGAGCTGCCCGAGGCTATAATATGTGCAAATGATACTATGGCGATCACGGTATGCAACACGCTCACCAATGCGGGAGTGAGGGTGCCCGAGGAGGTCGCGGTCACGGGCTTTGACGGGATACTCGATATAAACTTCTCATCGCCGCGGATAACCTCGAGCCTTTGCTGCTACGGGGATATCACGCGAAAGATCGGCGGACTGCTGACACTGGGGCGGGAGGAGCTGCTTCAGGAGGCGAGCTTTTCGATCAAGTCAAGGCTCATCATCTCCGAGAGCTGCGGCTGTCAGGGCGGCGGTATAATCAATGTTGCAAAGCATCTTACCGATCTCAATGCCAGATTCTACCGCTACAAGGAGGAGGAAAAGAGCCTCAATGAGATAGGCGCGCGGATACTTGCGGGGGACAATCTGAAGGCTGCCGCGAACGAGCTGCACACGCCGATAATCTACAATATGCGCTGTATGCTCCGCAAGGAGGTCATCGACGAGACGATCAATCCCTTTGAGCAGGATTCCGACCGCGGGTTCGGCGAGTCGCTGTGTGTGTTCTTCAACACCGATGCGCAGTACCCGTTCGCGCCGCACGATTTCCCGACGAAGGGTGTGATGCCCGGGCTCGATGTAGCGCTTGACAGCGGCTATCCGATAATCTTCACGGCGCTGAACTTTCTTGATGTGCCGCTGGGGTATACGACATTCTCGTATCAGAACTACGATATAGTCAACTATGAGAAGATCCCGCAGATCGTCAATGCGCTGAACAACTCCATCGGCGGCTACAGGAACCTGAGATATCAGCAGTTCATGACCCGCAAGGTGCGGGAGCTGTCGCAGTTCGACCAGCTTACGGGGCTTTATACCCGCGGCGGCAGTGAGAGGGCATACAATGCGCTTTCGGAAAGGCTGCGGGAGAGCGGCAAGCCTGTTACGGTCATCATGGCTGATCTGGACGGGCTGAAATATATCAACGACAATTTCGGTCACAACGAGGGCGACTTTGCGATAAAGGCGACTGCGCACGCGCTGAAGAATTCCTGTCCCGAGAATGCGGTCTGCATCAGAATGGGCGGCGACGAGATGGCGGCATTCTTCCTCAGCTCTGCCCCGCTGGACGATATCAGGGCGGAGATAGATGCAAGACTGCGCTCTGTGAACCGAAGCTCGGGCAAGCCGTACCTGATAGATGCGAGCATAGGACTTTTCCGTTCGGAGGAGGGAAGGATCCCGAGCTTTGAGGAGCTGATAAGGTCGGCGGACGAGAGAATGTACAGCATCAAGTCAGAGCACCGCCGTCTGCGGGAGGAAAGGCTCAGGCAGGAGGGCAGCAAGTGAGAGAGGCACACCGATCATATCATTATCAGAAGGAGAGGTAACAAATGCAGGACACGTCATTAAGAGGACAGAATATAACACGCAGGGTGCTGGTCGTTGATGACGAGCAGATCAACCGAGAGCTGCTGGGAATGATAATCAGTCGGGAGTACGAGGTGATATATGCCGAGGACGGAGCCGAGGCACTGCGGATCATCAGGGAGAACGAGAAGACGCTCTCGCTGGTGATGCTCGATCTGATGATGCCCGAGATGGACGGCTATGAGCTGCTCGCGCAGCTTCACCGTGACGAGGTGCTGAGGAGGATACCCGTTATCGTGCTGACCTCGGAGAAAAGCGCCGAGGTGAAGAGCCTGCAATTGGGGGCGGCGGATTTCATCACCAAGCCGTATGATATGCCCGAGGTGATACTTGCAAGAGTGCGCCGTTCGATAGAGCTGGCTGAGGACAACCTGATGATAAGGGCGACCGAGACGGACGAGCTGACGGGGCTTTACACGAAGGACTACTTCTTCCAGTATTGCAGCCGCCACGACCGTTACTTCCCCGATATGGCGATGGACGCGATGGTGCTGAACATCAACCGCTTCCACCTGATAAACGATCTGAAGGGAAGGCGCTTCGGAGACGAGGTGCTTGCTGCTGTGGGCGGCTGTATAAAGGGCACTGTAGATGCAAACGGCGGGCTTGCCTGCCGCTGCGAGACGGACACCTTCCAGATATATCTCGGGCATTCGGAGGACTGTCCCGACAGGCTGGGGCAGCTTACGGAGATGATACGCACCAAGCTGGGCTGGGGCAGCATAAGTCTCAGGCTGGGGATATATCACAATGTTGACATGAGCATTGATATTGAGGAGCGCTTTGACCGTGCGACGCTTGCGTGCAGCCGTCAGCGGGGCACCTACGGCACGAGCTACTGTGTTTACGACACTGAGATGCATGAGAAGGAGCTGTTCAACGAGCGGCTCATCAGCGAGATAGACAAGGCGCTGACCGAGCGGCAGTTCAAGGTGTTCTATCAGCCGAAGTATGATATTCGCGGGGACAAGCCCGTGCTGGCGAGTGCGGAGGCGCTGATACGCTGGTTCCACCCCGAGCTGGGCATGGTGAGCCCCGGGGCGTTCATACCGCTGTTTGAATCGAACGGACTGATACAGAAGCTTGACCGCTTTGTGTGGCGGGAGGCTGCGGAGCAGATAAAGCGGTGGAAGGAAGCATACGGCAGGACGGTGCCCGTATCGGTGAACGTATCGAGAATGGATATCTACGACCCCGATCTGGAGGAGCTGCTGCTGGACATAGTAAGGAGCAACGGATTGCAGCCGAACGAGTATCTGCTGGAGATCACCGAGTCGGCATACACGAACGATTCGAGCCAGATAATAAAGACAGTCGAGCAGCTGCGGGCGGACGGCTTCCGTGTGGAGATGGACGATTTCGGCAGCGGGTATTCCTCGCTGAATATGCTTGCGGCGCTGCCTATTGATGCGCTGAAGCTGGATATGCGCTTTGTGCGCCACATCTGCGAGAATCCGAGAGATATGATGCTGGTGGAGATGATGCTTGAGATCTCGCGCAGGCTCGGTATACCTGTGATCGCAGAGGGCGTTGAGAACGAGGAGCAGTACAGGCTGCTGAAGAGCGCGGGCTGCGAAATGATACAGGGATTTTATTTCTCTCGGCCTGTACCGCCCGAGGAATTCGATCTGCTTATAGAAAGGGAGGAAAACAAAGTAAAATGCTGACGACAGATGCGCTGAGAGAATACGGAGCAGCGGTAGACGAGGGTCTTGCACGCTGCATGAACATGGAGCAGTTCTACCTTGGGCTGGTAGCGAAGGCGGCTGCCGACACCAAGATCGGTGAACTGAAGGAGGCGCTTGCGGCAGGTGATCTTGACAAGGCCTTTGAAACGGCGCACGCACTCAAGGGTATGCTCGGCAACCTTGCGCTCACGCCTGTGTATGACCCCGTGAACGAGATGACAGAGCTGCTGCGCAGCCGCACCGACACGGATTATTCCGTGCTGATGGGCAGGGCAGAGGAGCAGTTTGAAAAGCTGAAGGCGCTTGTGTGAGCCGACAGGGACAGCCGAAAAAGCACAAATTACAAATAAAGGCCGACAGAGTGTTGAAGCTCTGTCGGCCGTGTTGTTACTGTTTGTTGTTTTTATCGTAGATGATCTTGAGGCCCTTCAGCAGCAGATCCTCGTCGAGGATTATATCTCTGCGGCATATAGGGACTATCAGCGGGGCAAGGCCGCCTGTTGCGACGACGGTGCAGCTCTCGCCGAGCTCGTCCTCGATGCGGCGCACGAGCTCATCTATCGCGCCTGCGGTCGAGTACATGATGCCCGATTTCATGCAGTCAACGGTATTGGTGCCGATGACTTTTTTGGGCTTCTCGAAGGCTATGCGGGGCAGCTGCGCGGTCTTGTTGGTGAGCGCATCTGCCGAGACAGCCATACCTGTCATGATAATGCCGCCTATATAGTTCTTTTTGCTGTCTACCACCGAGAGAGTGGTGGCTGTGCCGAGGTCAATGATTATCATTGGGGCTTTATACTCCCTGATGCCTGCCGAGGCAGCCACGACAAGGTCGCTGCCGAGCTGTGCGGGGTTATCTATAAGTATGCTGAGCCCCGTCTTTATCCCCGGACCGACGACCATAGACTTTACGCCCGTGAGCTTTTCGATCGCCGCCTTCATAGTGGCAGTGACCGAGGGGACGACAGAAGAGATCATAGCGCCCGTGATGCCCGAGACCTCGACCCCGTGCAGGCGCAGTGCGGTAAGTATCACGGAGGCATATTCGAGATCGGTAGACCTCTGTGAAGTGGCGGCGCGTTCGCGGAAGAGGATCTTATCACCGTCGAAGCAGCCGAACACGATATTGGTATTTCCTATATCCACAGCAAACAGCATATCTTTACTCCTTTGGCTCTGAGCTATTTTCTGACTGTGCCGCGGGTCTGCTTTGGATCAGCTTTGCCTTGAACAATGCGGAGCCCACGGCGGCGGTTATAACGGTAGTGGTTATCATCTCGAACAGCGCATTCACGCCCACGAAGGTGACTACGAACAGCAGGATATTGCGTCCGTCGATAAGACCCTGCATATACTCGGTATCGCCGAAGAGGATAACGAGTGCGGACATGAAGAACACCGTATTGAGCAGTGCGGTGCAGAAGCCTGTGACAGCGCAGGCGACCTGAGTCTGGGTGAGCTTTTTCGAGCTAACGATAAGGTAGCCGATGAAAAAGCTGATGAGCGCTACAAAGATGCAGGTATAGATGAACATTGAGGGGGTGCCGATGAACTCGCGCATCTGATCGTTCATCTTATACTTGCCGTCTTTATCGTAATTGAGCAGCATCATACCCGACATGAACAGTGCGAAGCCGAACAGAGCGCTCACGATGCCTGTTACGATATAATAGCTGCGCACATTTTTCAGCGCGGACACGCCCTTGAAGATAAAGCCGACGAGCAGGCCGTCGAGCAGTCTCGGAACAAAGCGCTGCACGAATGCGGAAAAGGGGCTGATGTTCACGAGTATCTCGCCCATGGTGCTGGGAACGCCTATACCGAAGCACTGCAAAAAGCTGAAGATACCGAATATGCCGCCCATGATCGCACCGCCGACGGGACCGAGAGCTACAGCTGCGATAGCCACGGGGATAACGTTCAGGGTTATCGAGAGCGGGCCTATCGGGATAGAGCCGATCGGTGTCAGCGAAAAGATAAGTACCAGCGCGGTCATAAGTCCGAGCACGACGAGCTGACGGGTGTTGAAAAGCTTCCTTGAATTTGTTTTCATAACGAAAACCTCCTTTGTTATTATTCCCCGTTCGGGGATACAATACAGTACGGCGGGACCGCATAGCAGCGGGGCGCAGCGATGAGTCGGGTTCGGGGCGGCTGCCCGATACCCTCTCGCGCCCGATATTATTGCTCCCACGATCGGAACGGCGGAGCAATAGCACAGCGGTCTTCACACGCAAAAACATTATAACACAAAAAATTTCAAAAAGCTATATCTTTTTAATGAATTCTGTGTTATAATA
>CAMOFU010000153.1 GCA_946613705.1 uncultured Clostridia bacterium | reverse complement strand
TGTAAGCGGCAACAAGCCGCGTCCCGTGAACTCGCCGTCCGCGAGGACCGAGGACTTGACTAATTGGGGAAATGGGTGTATAATGTAATAGATCACTGTAATGGAGGATAAAAGATAAAAATGGATAAGGATAAAAACAACAGCAAAACATTTTATATTACCACACCCATATACTACCCTTCGGGCGATCCGCATATCGGGCACTGCTATACTACCGTTGCCTGTGACTCCATCGCACGCTATAAGAGAATGCAGGGCTATGATGTGATGTTCCTGACAGGCACCGACGAGCACGGTCAGAAGATCGAGCAGAAGGCAGCCGAAAAGGGCGTTACCCCGCAGCAGTATGTTGATGAGATAGTTGCGGTCTTCAAGAAGCTGTGGAGCTATATGAACATCAGCTATGACAGATATATCCGCACGACCGACGATTATCACGTTGAATCTGTGCAGAAGATATTCCGCGAGCTTTACGACAAGGGATTTATCTACAAGGGCGAATACAAGGGCAAATACTGCACCCCGTGCGAGAGCTTCTGGACAGAGAGCCAGCTCGACGAGAACGGCTGCTGTCCCGAGTGCCACCGTCCTGTGACCGTTGCCAGGGAGGAGGCCTATTTCTTCAAAATGGCTCCCTTTGCCGACAGGATAGAAAAGCTGCTGCTCGAGACAGATTATCTCCAGCCGAAATACCGCGCTCAGGAGCTGGTGAACAACTTTATCAAGCCCGGGCTCGAGGATCTGTGTGTTTCGAGGACGAGCTTTACATGGGGCATACCCGTTGACTTTGACCCCGGGCACGTCGTTTATGTCTGGGTCGATGCGCTCTCGAATTACTGCACCGCTCTGGGCTACAAGAACAGCAGATATCATGACTACGATAAATACTGGCCCGCAGACGTTCATATGGTCGCCAAGGATATCATGCGCTTCCACGCGATCATCTGGCCCGCGATGCTGATGGCTCTTGAGCAGCCGCTGCCAAAGCACCTTGCCGTACACGGCTGGATAACCTTCCAGAACAAGAACGGCGAGGCTCAGAAGATGTCCAAGTCGCTCGGCAATGTAGTCGATCCCTTCATGCTGGGCGAGCGCTACGGCGTTGATGCCATAAGATACCATATCCTCAGAGAGATGGCACTCGGCGCAGACAGCGCATTCTCCAACGAGATAATGATAAACCGCATAAACTCCGATCTTGCCAACGGCTTCGGCAACCTCGTTTCGCGCACCGTTGCTATGGCGGATAAGTATTTCGGCGGCACTCTGCCGAACGACCGTGAGGAGGGCGACTTCGATCAGTCGCTCAGGGACTGTGTGCTGTCCGTCCGCGGGAAGGTAGATAAGTGCATAGACGAGACTAAGCTGAAAAACGCGCTCGAAGAGATATTTGTCGCTGTTGACCGTGCGAACAAGTATATCGACGAGACCGAGCCGTGGATACTCGGCAAGGACGAAAGCAAGCGTGCAAGGCTGGCAAGCGTGCTGTACAATCTGCTTGAAGCTATCCGCGTGATCTCAACGCTGCTGTCGCCGTTCATGCCTACTGCTATGCCGAAGGTATGGGAGCAGATCGGTGCGGCAGAGAGCGATATCAGCTATGAGAACGCAGGCCGCTTTGATGTGCTGCCCGTGAACGTGACCGTTCATAAGGGCGAGATCCTCTTCCCGAGAATAGATATGGAAAAGGAGATCAATGAGCTCAATGCGATCATAGAAAAGAATATGGCCGAGGCTAAGGCAAAGCTCTCCGATGCCGAGAAGGGCGAGGAGTTCGTCCCCGCCGAGCTTGCGCAGGAGATAAGCATAGACGACTTCGGCAAGGCCGATCTGCGGGTCGCGCTGGTAAAGAGCTGTGAAAAGGTAAAGAAGAGCAAAAAGCTGCTCTGCTTGCAGCTTGACGACGGCTTCGGCGGCAGACAGGTCGTTTCGGGCATAGCAGAGTGGTACAAGCCCGAGGATCTTATCGGCAAAAAGATCATTATTGTTGCGAACCTCAAGCCCGCAAAGCTGTGCGGCGTTGAGTCGCAGGGAATGATACTCGCAGCCGATACCCCCGACGGCGGTGCGGCAGTGGTGTTCCCCGATCAGGAGCTGCCCTGCGGAGCTAAAATAAGATAAGAAAAGATAAGAAAAGAAAAGATCAAAAAAACAAAACGGGGACGCATCCGCGTCCCCCGCATACGCGCCCGTAGCTCAGTTGGATAGAGCGCAAGACTCCGACTCTTGAGGCCGCAGGTTCGACTCCTGTCGGGCGCACCAGAAACGCCCTCGTCGCGTAAGCGACGAGGGCTTAGTGATCAGTGAAGAGTGAAAAGAGAAAAGTGAATAGTGAATAGTCAAGGTGTCCGCAAAGCGGACATAGATACCTTAACTATTCACTATTATTTATTCAATATACCGTTTCCGTCTATCCTTCTGCGAACTGGCTGTTATACAGCTCGGCATAGAAGCCGTCCTGTTCGAGCAGGCTTTGGTGTGTGCCCTGCTCGATTATGTCGCCGTCCTTCATGACAAGTATTATGTCTGCGTTCTTGATCGTAGAAAGGCGGTGCGCTATCACAAACGAGGTCCGCCCCTCGGTGAGCTTGTCCATTGCCTTCTGGATGATAAGCTCCGTGCGGGTATCTACCGAGCTGGTAGCCTCGTCAAGTATCAGCAGCGGCGAATCCTTTATCATCGCCCGCGCGATCGTAAGCTGCTGCTTCTGTCCCTCGGAAAGCCCCAGCGACTCGGAAAGCTCGGTGTCGTAGCCGTTGGGCAGTGTGGCGATAAAGTGGCTGAGTCCTACCGCGCGGCAGGCTCGGTCAAGCTGCTCCTCGGTCACGCCCTGCTTATTGTATATCAGGTTCTCGCGTATCGTACCCTCAAACAGCCAGGTATCCTGCAATATCATGTCGAACAGACTGTGTACTGTCTCCCGCTTCATCTGTGAGGTGGGTATGCCGTCGATCAGTATCTCGCCGCCGTCCACATCGTAGAAGCGCATGAGCAGGTTCACCATAGTGGTCTTGCCTGCACCCGTGGGACCGACTATCGCGACCTTCTGCCCTGCGCCGAGATGCGCCGAAAAGCCGTGTATGATCGTTCTGTCCGGCGAGTAGCCGAAGCGGACGTTTCTGAACTCCACCTCGCCGCGCACCCTCTCGGGCACCCTGCTGCATTCGGACTCGTCGCTCAGCTCCACGGCATCGAGCATCTCGAACACACGGCTCGACGCGGCAGAGGCCTGCTGGATAGATGTCATCGACTGGCCGAAGGTCTGGAGCGGCTGTGAGAAGAGCCTTGCATAGATAACGAATGCCATGATCGTGCCGAGCGTTACAGCGGAGCTGCCGTCGATGATATAAGCCATACCGACAATGAATATCAGCACATAGGCAAGGCTGCCGACAAAGTTCATTATCGGGAACATCATTCCCGAGATGAACTGAGAGCGCCAGTTGGAATCGTAGAGCCGCTCGTTTATCTCGTCGAACTTCTTCTTTTCAAACCGCTTGGCACCGAAGGCGGCAACAACGGTATGGTTGGTGTATATCTCCTCGATATGTCCGTTCATCCTGCCGAGGTCCTTCTGCTTGCGGTTGAAGTATTTCTGCGAGGCCTTCATGATGATGCCCATGAATACAAATCCGATGAACGATGTGCCGATAGTAACGAGCGCCAGCACCGTGTTGGTATCGAACATCTTGTAGATAACGCCGATGAACAGCGCCAGCGAGCTGATGAGGTTCGCGGTGGAGCTCGAGAGCGTCTGGCTTATGGTATCGACATCGTTCGTAACGCGGGAGAGGATATCGCCCGTATCGTTTCGGTCGAAGTAGCTCAGCGGCAGGCGGTTGATCTTTCGGTCGATATCGCAGCGCAGCCTTTTGGCGGTATACTGCGTGACGGTGGCGGTTATGAACTGCTGCCCGTAGCCCAGCACTGCGCCTGCGGCATAGATGATGATGAGCGTGAAGCAGATCTCCTCGAATGCACCGATATCAACGCCGCTTGCTATACCCTTTGCTATCTCGTCCATCAGGTCGGAGATCTTCTCGGGGCCCATGATCGTAGCGACCGAGCTGCCGACGGCGAATATCACCGCTATGATGAGCGCGGGCAGATATCTCCTGCAATAGACGAGCAGCTTTTTTATCGCTCCGAAATCGGCCTTCTCGTTCGGGTCACTGACCATCATTCTGCGCGGAGGCATTCAGACCGCCCCCTTTCCCGAGAGCTCCTCCTCAGAGAGCTGTGAAAGTGCGATCTCTTTATATATCTCACAGTCCCGCATCAGCTGCTCGTGGGTGCCGAGCCCCGCGATCCCGCCGTCGTGCAGGACGAGTATCCTGTCGGCATTCCTGATCGTGCCGATCCTCTGAGCGACGATGATGACAGTCGTGCCCGCAAGCTGCTCTCTGATCGAGCGGCGGACGAGCATATCCGTCTTATAATCCAGCGCCGAGAAGGTGTCGTCGAATATGACCACCTCGCTGCCGCGGTAAACGGCGCGCGCTATCGACAGGCGCTGCTTCTGCCCGCCCGAGAAGTTCGTTCCTCCCTGGGAAACGGCTGAATCGAGCCCCTTGTCAAGCTCGGAAACGAAATCCGAATGTGATATCTCTATCGCTCTCTCTATCCTCTCCTCATCGGGCTCGCAGCCGTAGGAGACATTGGAGCGGACATCGCCCGAAAAGAGCACAGCCTTCTGCGGAGCGATCGACACCAGCGATGCCAGCTGCTCCTCGGGATACTCCCTCACGTCGATATCATCTATCAGCACCTCGCCCTCGGTAACATCATAGAACCGCGGGATAAGGTTCACGAGCGTTGACTTGCCCGTACCCGTCGCGCCGATTATCGCAAAGGTCTGCCCGCTCTCGACTGTAAAGGATATGTTTTTCAGGCACGGCTCGCCCTCTCCGCTGTACGAGAAGGAGACATTGCGGAACTCCACTCTGCCCTTTTCGTCTGCGATAAAGCGGATGCCCTTGTATGCCAGCACGGGCTCGGCAGCCAGCACCTCATTGATGCGCCTTGCCGACACCATCGTCCTCGGCAGTATGATAAATATAACGATCAGCATCATGAACGCGCCTACGACCTGAAGGGCATACTGTGTGAAGGCGGTCATATTGCCGACTGCTGTGGCTCGCCTGAAGCCGTCGGTCCTGTTGACGATATATGCGCCTATCCAGTAGATCGCCAGCGAAAGCCCGCTCATGCATACGGTCATGACAGGCATCATCAGCCCCATGATGCGGCTTGTGAACAGATGGTTTTTCGTGATCTCACTGTTTACGGCACCGAACTTCTCCTCCTGATACTTCTCGGCATTGAAGGCTCTTACAACGCGCACGCCCGTGACGTTCTCGCGGGTGACATCGTTCAGATCGTCGGTCAGCTTCTGTATCCGCTTGAAGCGCGGGAAGGCGAGAGAGATGATTATTATTATCATCAATACCATCAGCGCCACGGTTATGAACACCGCATACATCCAGTCGATATCCGTGACGGATATCTTGCCTATAGCCCAGACTGCGGTTATCGGCGCCTTTATCATCATCTGCATACCCATAGCGATCAGCATTTGCAGCTGCACCACATCGTTTGTCGTCCTCGTGATAAGGCTCGGCGTGGAGAACTGCTCCATCTCGGTATTGGAGAATGAAGATATCTTGGCATAAAGCAGCTGCCTGAGCGTTCTTGCAAAGCTTGCGGCAACTATCGCCGAGAACAATCCGCAGAGTATAGACGCGGCCATGCTGCCCAGTGCGCAGCCGAGCATCTTCAGGCCGTTCTCCTTAACGATGTTCATGCTGTCCGCACCCGAGGACACAGCCTCGGTCAGCCGCTGAGTATAATCGGGCATGGTAAGGTCGAGCCAGACCTGCACCACCACAAGCGCCACGATCAGCAAGATAAAATAAATATCGCGTTTTTTGAAATTTACAAAGATCCTTAGCATATTCCCCTCCCCGGTCTGAAACTGTATACCGATTGATTATACCACACATAAACAAATAAATCAATACATAGTATATTAACTTTACTGCTTGACATATCGGCGGCACGCAGTTATAATTGAATAGTAAGCT
>CAMOFU010000152.1 GCA_946613705.1 uncultured Clostridia bacterium | reverse complement strand
CCTGCGTCGAATTTAGGCAATCTGACGAAAATCTGTGCCTCAACGCCAGTTGAGGCTGCGCATACTGATGCACAGGGGTCGTGCGGTGTTGCCTTTACTTCGGAGATCTGCTTTCAGAGATAAAAACAATGTAAATTATCGGTGAACGAATAATAAACTTTTATATCATATGTGTATCGTATCGTCGGGGCATTTACGCTGCGCGTCCGAACGGAGCAATTGCAGCCGTTCGGAGCGGACAGCAGAAGGATAATGTGTTATACTAAATAGCTGCCTCGGTTATCGGGGCGCTATTTCCGACCGTGTGTTAGGCATCGCTAACCATGTCGCGCACAGGGTCGCAGAGATCGGGAGGAGAACTGATGGGAAAGGACAAAAACGGCTCCTTCGGGTGGCTTCTGAGCCAGTCGGAAGAGCGGAAGGGAAAGTTCGTGCTGAGCGTGATACTTGCGTTGTTCAGCATGATCTGCGGTATAGTGCCGTATTATTTCATCGCGGAGATAGTGAAGGATCTGCTTGCGGGCAGCACCGACAAAAGCGCGTATATCATCAACTGCGTTATCATACTGGCTCTGTGGCTGGGGCATTCGCTGTTCCATGCGCTGTCAACTGCCAACTCGCATCTTGCGACCTTCCACACCCTTGCCGTGATACGGAAGAAGGCGCTTGACAAGCTGGCAAGACAGCCGCTCGGAGATGTCATAAGCCGCCCCTCGGGCGCTTTGAAAAGCACGGTAGTCGAGCGTATCGACAGCATAGAAACAACGCTTGCGCATATCCTGCCCGAGTTCACAACGGGCATCGGTGCGCCGATCATCATACTCGTGTATGTCTTTGTCATAAGCTGGAAGCTCGGGCTTGCGGCGCTCGTGACTGTGCCGCTCGGGATAGTCTGCTATATGCTGATGATGTTCGGCTACGAGGAGAACTACCGCAGGGCGGTCAGGGCGACAAAGGCGCTCAATGCCGTCACCACCGAGTACATCAACGGCATCGAGGTCATAAAGGTGTTCGGCAAGGCGCAGTCGAGCTACGAGAAATTCGCCGCCGCCGCAAAAGAGAGCGCTGCGAGCTTTGTTGACTGGATGAGAAAATGCAACGTGTATATGACCTTTGCCATGTGCATCATGCCCGCGACGATGCTCTCGGTGCTGCCGATCGGCGGAGTGATGGCTATGCACGGCACGATAGACACGGCTGACTTCATCACCGTCATCATACTCACAGTCGGGCTGATCGAGCCGCTGATAAGGGTAATGTCCTATTCGGACGATATCGCGCAGATGGACACGATCGTCACCGAGGTGAGGAGCATCATCGACGCGCCCGAGATGCATCGCCCCGAGAAGCTCACAAAGCAGATAGTCGGCGGCGACATCAGGCTCGACAATGTGCGCTTCAGCTATGATGACAAGGAGATACTCCACGGCATCTCGATGACGGTGCATCAGGGCGAGTTCATAGCGCTCGTCGGACCGTCGGGCAGCGGGAAGTCCACTGCGGCAAGGCTGATCGCAAGTCTCTGGGACCCCGACAGCGGCAGCATCTCATTCGGCGGGGTGGATATCAGGGAGATACCGCTCGAGGACTACAACCGCAGGATAGCCTACGTTTCGCAGGACAACTATCTGTTTGACCTGACGGTGCGGGAGAATATCCGTCTCGGCGACCGCAGTGCCTCCGACAGCGAGGTCGAGGAGGCAGCGAAGAAATGCGGCTGCCACGAGTTCATAATGGGGCTTGAAAACGGCTATGATACGTTAGTCGGCACCTCGGGCGGGCATCTCTCGGGCGGCGAGCGGCAGCGCATCTCGATAGCCCGCGCCATGCTCAAGAATGCGGATATAATAATACTCGACGAGGCAACAGCCTATACCGACCCCGAGAACGAGGCAGTCATACAGCGCAGTGTGGCGAAGCTCGTTCGCGGCAGGACGCTCATCGTCATCGCGCACAGGCTCTCTACCGTAAAGAATGCCGACAGGCTCTATGTCATAAACGACGGCAATATCGAGGAGCAGGGGACCCATGACGAGCTGCTGCGCAGGGGTGGGCTGTACAGCTCGATGTGGGCGGCGCATATCTCTGCAAAGGACGGTGAGAGCGATGTTTAAGATACTGCAAAACTTCTTTGATTTCTGCAATAAAGAGGACAGGAAGCGCTTTTATGCTTCTATCCTGCTGAGCCTGTTCCAGGCGATATTCGAGGCGCTGAAAATACCCGCGATATACCTGATGATAAAGGCGCTGCTCGACGGCAGCGTGAGCGCAAAGACCTGCCTTGCCTGCCTCGGGATAATGCTTGTGAGCATCATCGGCGCGGGGGCGTTCAAGTCAAAGGCGACGATGCTCCAGACCGAGGGCGGCTACAACACCTGTGCCGAAAAGCGTATGCAGCTGGCAGAGCACCTGAGATACCTGCCTATGGGCTACTACAACGAAAACAGTCTGGGGCGGATAATGTCGGTCACGACGAACACGATGCAGAACCTTGAAAACGTTGCGACAAGGGTCGTGATGATCGTGTGCTCGGGGCTGCTTTCCACAGCGGTCATAACCGTTATGATACTGGTATTTGACCTGCGGATAGGGCTGATACTCTGCGGCGGGCTCGTTGTGTTCTTTGCGATAAACAGCGGAATGATGAAGGTGTCGGCAGACATGGCGGCACGCAAGCTCGAAAAGGACTCGGCGCTCGTTGCCGGGGTGATCGAATATATCCGGGGGATATTCGAGGTGAGGACGTTCGGTCTGACGGGAGATCAGAGCCGCAGCCTCAACACCGCGATAGACGAGAACGAGCAGGCAAACTCGGCAATGGAGCTGAAGCTGATACCGTTCATGACGCTTCAGAGCTTCTGGCTGAAGGCGCTGGGTACCGTCATCGTGCTTGCCTCCGTACTGATGTACATTGGCGGGAGCATGGATCTGCTGACTGCGATAATAATGGTGATAAGCGCATACCTGATATACGCGCAGCTCGACAATGCGGGCAATTATTCGGCACTGCTCAGAACGGTCGATGTGAGCGTGCGGCAGGCAAAGGAGATACTTGACACACCTCAGATGGATATTTCGGGCAAGGATATAAAGCCCGCTCACTGCGGCATCGCGGCGGAGAACATCACCTTCGCCTACGAAAAGCGCAGGATAATCGACGGGATATCCCTTGACATTCCCGAGCGCACCACAACTGCGATAGTCGGGCCCTCGGGCGGAGGAAAGACGACGCTTACCTCGCTGCTGTCGCGCTTCTGGGACGTTGACGGCGGCAGGGTGACTCTCGGCGGCATAGATATCCGCGAATACAGCATGGACTCACTGATGCGCAATTACAGCTTTGTGTTCCAGCGGGTATATCTGTTTGCGGACACCGTTGCCAACAACATACGCTTCGGTCAGCCCGAGGCGTCGATGGAGAAGGTCATCGAGGCTGCGAAAAAGGCGTGCTGCCACGACTTTATCATGCAGCTTGCCGACGGCTATGACACGGTCATCGGCGAGGGCGGAGCATCTCTCTCGGGCGGCGAGAAGCAGAGGATATCCATAGCCCGCGCGATAATGAAGGACGCACCGATAATAGTGCTCGACGAGGCGACCGCGAACGTTGACCCCGAGAACGAGGCGGAGCTGATGAAGGCGATAGAGGCGCTTACCAGAGAGAAGACGATCATCATGATCGCACACAGGCTCAAGACCGTCCGCAGCGCCGATCGGATAATCGTCATCGACGGCGGAAGGATAGCCGAGCAGGGAACACATGATGAGCTGATGCAGGCTGACGGTATCTACCGCAGCTTTGTGGAAAGCAGGCGGGAGGCTGCATCGTGGCGGCTCTGAACCATGCAGATAAGCAAATAAGATGAATAAAGGGCGGGAAGCGGCTTTCCCGCCCTTTTCTCTGCGCCGACGGTGTTGATTCAGATATTGGATTTGGAAGTATTGCACAAAAATCCGTCTGAAACTTCATACATTATTTTTATTTCAAAACAGCCGCGATTTGATGCTTTGCGCCGAAAAATATGGTATAATTATAATTGTAATTGTAATTGTAATTACTAAGGCCGAAAGGTCAAATAAAGCAAAGGAATGATATACATGAGAATGATAAGATCCGCTGCCGCTCTGCTGAGTGCTGCGGCAATTGCTCTCTCGTCCGCAGCTGTGACCGCATACGCGGAAGGGGAGAGCACCGAAAGAACTGTCACAGAGATCGTCTCGGGGATGACGCTCGAGCAGAAGCTTGAGCAGATGATAATGATAACCCTCCGTCCGTGGAGCGACGGCGGGGAACAGACCAACATCTATTCTCTCAACGACAGCCTGCGGGAATTCATAGGCGAACACGAATTCGCCGGCACAGCGCTCTTTGCATCGAACATCGAGAGCATTGACCAGGTGACCGCTCTGACCGAGGAGATACAGCAGGCAGCGCTTTCGGGCGGCTGCGGCATACCGATGCTCATAGCGGCAGACCAGGAGGGCGGCGATATCTACCGCCTGAGCACGGGAACAACGACCTGCGGCAATATGGCGCTCGGTGCCGCCCGTGACCCGCAGCTCACCTATGACAATGCGCAGATACTCGGCAGCGAGATAATGTCGGTCGGCATCAACACGGATCTTGCTCCCGTTATCGACGTGAACAACAACCCCCTCAATCCCGTAATAAACATCCGCTCCTTCTCGTCCGACCCCGAGCTGGTGAGCACTCTGGGAGCAGCGTATATCAACGGTCTGCACAGCACAGGTGCCGTTACCGCTGCCAAGCATTTCCCGGGCCACGGCGACACGGGCGTTGACAGCCATACGGGTCTGCCGCTTATCGACAAAAGCTACGACGAGCTGAAAAAGCTGGAGCTCTATCCCTATGCCGCAGCTATTGAGGCAGGCACGGACATGATAATGACTGCGCATATCCAGTTCCCGCAGATCGAGAAGGAACAATACATCTCCAAGCTCGACAACGAGCCGATAACCCTGCCCGCCACCCTTTCAAAAACGATCATCACCGATATCCTCCGCGGCGACCTCGGCTATGACGGTGTGGTCATCACAGATGCGATGCTGATGAATGCCATCAGTGAAAACTTCGACAGGATAGATGCCGCAGAGCTTGCCATCAATGCAGGCGTGGATATTATCCTTGAGCCTGCGATGATACGCAATGCTGAGGAGATGGAAGACCTCGAACAGTACATCAATGATCTGGCAGATCGCGTAAGGGACGGCCATATCTCCGAGGAGACCGTAGATAAGTCGGTCACGAGGATACTTACGATGAAGCAGGAGCGCGGTATCCTCGAGCACATCGCTCCCGATGCCGAAGCAGCACGAAACACCGTCGGCTCGACGCAGAACCGCGAGAGAGCGCTGCAGATCGCCGAGAGGGCGGTAACGCTGATAAAAAATGACGGCGGAGTGCTGCCGCTGAAGCTTGATGACAACAGCCGTGTTGCATATTTTTATCCCTACAGCAATGCCGAGAACACCATCTATTTCGCGCTCAACAGGCTGAAGGCAGACGGAGTGACCGCTGACGGCGTAACTGCCGACTGCCACTGCCTGCGTGACCATACCGCAGCGGATTTTGAGGACAGCATCAGGTCTGCGGACGCTGTGATAGTTGACTTCGAGATGTACCGTGCCGCCAACTTCAACAGCAATGAAAGCAGCGGCTGGCAGGCAGTGTTCTTCGACGAGCTTGTCAGTCTGGCACACGAGAACGGAAAAAAGGTCATCGCAATAAGCGGCAACCAGCCCTATGACATTGCAAGGCTTACGGAGGCAGACGCGGTGCTTGCCTGCTACAGCGCGAACCCTATGGAGGCGCTCCCCGTTGACGGCGAAGAAAACCCCGCTTACGGTGTGAACTACCCCGCTGCGCTGATAACGGTATTCGGAGGGAACTCTCCGACAGGAAAGCTGCCCGTTGATATCCTTGCGCTCAACGAGGAACAGAGCTATTCAGATCGGGTGCTCTATCCTTTGGGCTATGGACTGGAATACGAGCAGGAGGAGCCCGACGAGCCCGACAGCTCCTCGGAGTCCGATGCATCGTCGGAAGAGGATACCTCATCGGAGGAGGA
>CAMOFU010000151.1 GCA_946613705.1 uncultured Clostridia bacterium | reverse complement strand
TTGGGGGAGCTCGGCAAGCCGATAGGCAGCGACAGCGAGCAGAACAAGACGACCTATGTCTCGCTGCTGGGGCTTGACAGATCGTATGCAGAGGCGCAGTCGCTCACGGGGCAGGCGCTTGCCATACTTGACGAATTTGAAGATAACGGCTTTCTGAAAGCTCTCACTGCCGAGCTGCTTTCAAGACGGAGCTGATAAAAATAGGGGCTGTAATTACAGATGTCGGATTTTGAAATACCTGATCTGAAAAAGATGAAGCTTCCCGCAGATCTTAAAAAGCTCGATCAGAAGCAGTGCGAGGTGCTGTGCGCCGAGATAAGGCAGCTGCTGATAGATACCGTCTCGAAGAACGGCGGGCATCTTGCTTCTAATCTCGGAACGGTGGAGCTTACTCTGGCGATACACAGGGTGTTCGATTCGCCGAAGGATAAGATCGTCTGGGACGTGGGTCATCAGTCATATACGCACAAGATACTCACGGGCAGGCTGGAGCGCTTTGGCACCATACGGCTCGAAAACGGGCTGAGCGGCTTCTGCCGTCCCGATGAATCGGTGCATGATGCGTTTATAAGCGGGCACAGCTCAAACTCTGTCTCGGCAGGGCTGGGCATCGCCACCGCCATGAAGCTCTCGGGCAGCAAGCGGCATACGGTCGTTGTGCTGGGCGACGGAGCGTTCACGGGCGGGCTCGTGTATGAGGGTCTGAACAACGCGGGCAAGAGCGAGACCAATCTGATAATCATACTCAACCACAATGAGATGTCTATATCAAAGAATGTGGGGAGCATTGCGAAATATCTGTCCACGCTGCGCACCAAGGAGTCTTATCATAAGACAAAGAACGTCGTTGAGAAGGCGCTGGACAAGACCCCTCTGGTCGGCAAGCCGATCATCAGGGCGGTGAAGGCCTCGAAGAAGGCGGTCAAGAACGTTATGCTCAACAGCACGATGTTCGAGGATCTGGGCTTTGCCTTTATCGGTCCGCTCGACGGGCATGACTCAGAGGCGCTCGAAAACGGGCTGAATGCCGCAAAGGCGCTGGGCAAGCCCGTGGTGGTCCATGTGAATACGATAAAGGGCAAGGGCTATGCTCCCGCCGAGGAGAACCCCGGGGAGTTCCACGGGGTCGGGTCGTTCGAGATCGCAACGGGCAACCCCGATGTTGTGCTGCCCGACAGCTATTCGTCCGTGTTCGGCAAGGAGCTGCTGGCGCTTGCCAACAAGGACAGCCGCATAGTGGCTGTTACCGCCGCGATGAAATACGGCACGGGACTGCAATACTTTGCCAAGGCGCACGCCGACCGCTTCTTTGATGTCGGCATCGCCGAGGAGCACGCGGTGACCTTCTGCGCGGGGCTCGCGTCTATGGGCATGGTGCCTGTGTTCGCGGTGTATTCGACGTTTTTGCAGCGCAGCTACGATCAGCTGATACACGACCTTTCGATCTGCGGGACACATACGGTGCTGTGCATCGACCGTGCGGGCATCGTCGGGGAGGACGGCGAGACGCATCAGGGCATCTTCGATATACCGATGCTGACGAGTATCCCGAACACGACGATCTATTCGCCCTCCTGCTATGAGGAGCTGAGGCTCTGCCTGAGAGCGGCGGTCGCATCGCGCAGCGGCATCACGGCGGTGCGCTACCCCAAGGGGCGGGACAATTCGCTGTTTGAAAAGACAGATCTCAATACCGCTTATACCCTGCGCAGAAACGGCGGGCGGCTGCTTGTCGTATGCTACGGCAGGCTGTATGACAATGTGATGAAGGCGGCGGAGCTGCTGCACAACGAGGGGATAGTCTTCGATGTGCTGAAGCTCGTGAAGATATTCCCCGTGGAGAAGGAGCTGTATGAGCTCGTCGGGAGCTATGACAGGGCGCTGTTCTTTGAGGAGTGCTACAGGTACGGCTCGATCGCGGAAAAGTACAGCGCGGTCTGTCGAAACGTCAGCTCATATGCGATAGACGGGTTCGTAAGGCACGGCAGCCCGAGCGTTCTGCTCGACGAGTGCGGGCTCTCTCCCGAGAAGATCGCGGACAGGATAAGGGAGCATTGCAATGGCTGAAAGGCTCGATAAATACCTCGTGGACAAGGGGCTTGCAAAGAGCCGCGAGCGTGCAAAGGCGCTGATAAGTGCGGGCAGTGTGCGGGTCAACGGCAGGACTGTTGATAAGCCGTCGGTCACGGTGTCGGAAAATGACGAGGTCACGGCGGGCGAGGATATGAGATACGTCGGCAGAGGTGCGCTGAAGCTGATAAAGGCGCTCGACTGCTTCGATATCGGGCTCGGAGGGCTGACCTGCGCAGACCTCGGCGCATCGACGGGGGGCTTCACACAGGTTATGCTCGAACGCGGTGCTGCGAAGGTATATGCCGTTGATGTCGGTCACGGTCAGCTCGACAGGGGGCTTGCAGCCGACAGCAGGGTGGTCGATCTCGAGGGCGTGAACGTCCGCGATATCACGGATGAGCTGATACCCGAGCGGCTGCCGTTCGTGAGCGCAGACCTGTCGTTCATCTCGCTGCGGAACGTGGCGGACGTGTTCGCAAGGCTCCTCAGCAGCGACGGGAGAGCCTGTGTGCTCATCAAGCCGCAGTTCGAGGCGGGCAGAGCAGCTCTCGGCAAGAACGGCACCGTAAAGGACCCCGCCGACCATATCAGGGCGATAAATGAGGTGAGCGCTGCATTTGCGGCGGTGGGACTGTATGTGAACGGGCTTACATTTTCTCCCGTAAAGGGGGGCAGCGGGAATGTTGAGTATCTTGCGCTGCTCGCAAGGACACCCGCGCAGGTGCAGCCCTCCGCAGAGCAGACCGTGAAAGCCGCATTTGCGGAATTGGGGAAGTGAACGTATGAAGGCATTTGTTTTTTCAAATCTCGATAAAGTCAATTCTTATGAGTACACGCTCGAAACGTGCGCGATACTGCATGACTGCGGCATCGGTGTGATGATGCACGAAAAGTACAGAAAGCAGTTTCGGCATATAGGATATATCGGCTTCGGTCATCAGAAGGACTGCATAGACAGCTGCGATGTGGTGATAGTCATAGGCGGCGACGGCACGATACTCAAATGCGCCGAGGCAGCCGCTGCGGGCGGCAAGCCGATACTCGGCATCAACTGCGGCAGGCTGGGCTTTATGGCATCGCTGGAGCATGAGGATCTGCATATGCTCGAAAAGCTGCCGCTGCGCGAGTATCAGATAAGTCCCAGAATGATGCTGAGCGTTACAACGGAGGAGGGGCAGTTCAGCGCACTCAACGACGTTGTGATCTCGAAATCCGACGACTGCAAGATCGCCGACTTCAAGGTGTCCAAGGGCGGACGCACGATCTCTTACCTGCGGGCGGACGGTGTTATATTCTCGACCGCAACGGGCTCGACCGCGTATTCGATGTCTGCGGGCGGGCCGATAATCGAGCCCGATATGCAGTGCATAGAGTTCACGCAGATGTGCGCCCATTCGCTGTTTGCAAGGTCTATGGTGCTGCTGCCCTCGAGCGAGATAGAGGTGGTGCTGCACTGCAAGAAGGACACCCACGGCCTTATCACGGTGGACGGCAATACCGTCGGGCGGATAACCGATAAGGCGAAGATCACGATAACCCGCTCGGAGCTGACACTTGATATAATCGATATCAAGGGCGGCAGCTTTTTCAGCTCGATAAATGAGAAGCTGATGCAGCCGCTCAAGGGTATCACGGGAGATAGTATAATATGAAAAACAGCAGACATGAACTGATCCTCAGACTGGTGCAGGAGAACAGCATCTCCACCCAGGAGGAGCTGCAGCGCCTGCTTGCCGAGCACGGCTGCAAGGTGACGCAGGCAACAGTCTCAAGAGATATAAACGAGCTTGCGCTGCTCAAGACCTGCACTGCGGCAGGGCAGTACAAGTATACCGTCCCGAAGCTGGCACAGACTACGTCGGCGGATAACGGAGCGTTCTATTCGATACTCACCGAGGGCGTTGTGTCGGTGGACTATGCGCTCAATACAGTTGTGGTGAAGTGCCACACGGGTATGGCACAGGCAGTGTGCGCAAAGCTCGATTCCACGGGAGTTGAGAACGTTGTCGGCACACTGGCGGGCGACGACACTATCTTTATACTGATGCGTACCGAGCGGGACGCGGCAAGGCTCCTGAAAGAGCTGGAGCTGGTCATCAATATCTGAATGGGAGCATTTTTATGCTGAGTGAGCTTTATATTGAAAATCTGGCCGTTATAGAAAGATCGAACATCTCGTTTACGGGCGGGCTGAATGTTTTCACGGGCGAGACGGGCGCGGGCAAGTCTATCCTGATAGGCGGCATCAATGCGGTGCTCGGGCAGCGGGTGACAAAGGATATAGTCAGGACGGGTGCCGATAAGGCGGTCGTCACGGCGATGTTTACCGATGTGGGAAAGGATGTCACCGAGAGATTGAAGGAGCTGGGCATTGATGACGGCGAGGGGCAGCTGTTCCTCTCGCGCGAGATCAGGTCGGACGGAGGCAGCATCGCAAGAGTCAATTCAAGGCCGTGCAATGTGTCGGTGCTGAAGGAGCTTGGGGAGCTGCTCGTGAATATCCACGGTCAGCACGATAATCAGATACTTATGGCTCCCGAAAGGCATATTGATATTCTCGATGCCTTTGCCGATGCACAGCCGCTGATCGAGGACTACCAAAGCTCGTTCAAGGAGCTGCAGCAGATCGCTAAGAGGATAGCCAAGCTCTCGCAGGAGAATGCGCGAAAGGCATTCCGTATTGAGGAATTGCAGGATATCATCAGCGAGATAGGCGGCTTGAAGATCGGTGAGAATGAGGACGAGGAGATAGCGCGGGAGCTTGATATCTCGAAGAACGCCGTGATGCTGACCGAGGCGATGTATATGAGCGAGCAGCTCATCTCGGGCAATGACGATGAGAAGGGCGTTACCGAGCTTGTCAGTGAGGCAAGGGCGGGCATTGAGAGAAATGCCGATATCATGCCCGAGCTTTCGGCGCTCGCGGAGCGGCTGTCGTCTGTGGAGATAGAGCTTGCCGATATAGCGGGGGAGCTTTCCTCGCGGATAGACAGGCTCAACGTTGACCCCGCAAGATACGATTATCTCAACGCGAGGTCGGACGAGCTGAGGCGGATAAAGAAGAAATACGGCCCCGAGATGCAGGACGTTTTCGATACCCTCGAACGCTCGCAGCAGGAGCTTGATGAGCTGATGGGCACGGAGGAGAACCTGTCGAAGCTGAACGAACAGAAGAACGAGCTGCTTTCGGTAGTGTCACAGAAGGCGAAGCGGCTCTCGGAGTTCAGAGCCGAGGCGGGCAGGCGCTTTGTAAGCCGGGTCACGGCGGAGCTGGAGTTCCTGAATATGCCGAAGGTGAAGCTCGTGGTCGGGCAGAAGCAGGGCAAGCTGACGATACACGGAATGGACAGCATAGAGTTCCTGATCTCTGCCAACGTGGGTGAGGAGCCGCGGCCGATCGCTAAGATAGCCTCGGGCGGCGAGCTTTCGAGAATAATGCTCGCACTGAAAAACGTGATCGCCGACAAGGATTCGATACAGACACTGATCTTTGATGAGATCGACACGGGCGTGAGCGGAAATGCCGCCCGCAAGATAGGTCAGAAGCTGAGGCAGATCTCGGGCATAAGGCAGGTGCTGTGCGTTACGCATCTGGCGCAGATCGCTGTTATGGCGGAGAATCATATACTGATCGAGAAGAACATAGTCGGCGAAAGAACGGTCACAAGCGTTACGCCCCTTGCCCCCGAGCAGCGCAAGTATGAGATAGCAAGGATAATGTTCGGCGGTGAGCCTACCGAGCAGATGCTCGAAAACGCAGAGCAGATGATACTCGGCGTGAACTGAAGGACGCTTAGCGAAGACAGTCATTCTCAGTGAATAAGGACGCTCTTAGCAAAGAATGCCCGCAGGCAAAATGAGCCGGTAATAAAATAAAATAAAATAAAATAAAAAAATGGTAAGCCCGCGCTGACCTACGATCCGGAGCGCGGCAAAGGCCGTCTTCTGCACAATGCAGGGCGCGACGGCATTGCGCGCCGCCGCTGCGGCGGCTGCTTAGTGTAAAATATCCGTAGGCAGTACGCCCCGAGCCAGAACA